>JAOZSN010000239.1 GCA_029939635.1 Deltaproteobacteria bacterium | reverse complement strand
GGCAATTCCGTACTCTTTTCTGAGCGCGTCCCTATTGGTGGAGGCCAGGGCCTGGTCGACCTCGTCCAGGTCAACACCTGGATAGGCGACGCCAATTTGTTGGGGTGGTAGGGGATAGTTGTGGAGAACATTATCACGAACCATCTTGGAATCGGCTAGGAGATAACGCTCTGGGTTTGCACTGTACTGGCTTTTTTCCAGCCATAGATAGGACAGGCCTCGAGGGCTGGTTAGTTCTCTCAGCCAGAGGAGAAATTTACGTATTCCTCGGCTTTCGCTCAAAAAACCTCGATAACAGGGGCAGTGGATGGAAAGAACATCGAAGCGACGCACCCGTTCGTTGCTGTAGATAATGTCAAAGGAGTCATCTACCCTTTGGTTACAAAACCAGGAAAAGAGCAGCAGGTTGAGAAAGGACGGTCTGGGTAGGGGGCGGGGTATCTTGTGGATAGTAACACCGTCGCTGCGATCCTCATCCCAGGTCTGACAAAAGATGTGGACATCATGGTGTTCGGCCAGACGTCTGCTGATATGGTAGGTATATCTCTCTGCCCCACCGGTAATGACGTAATTTCTTACCAGTACAGCAATTTTTAATTTTTGGTGGAGATGTGAAGGTGTGTCTGCAGTCATGGTAATCTTGCTAATGGGTGTTTGTCGTGCAACTCATAGTAGTGAAATGTATGGAATATCAATATATTAAGGATGAAAATTTGTCAATGACTCTTCACGGAAGTTGGCTGGCAAGGGGGAGAATGTGAGATGAAGACCTTGGTTTTAGGAGGTACCGGCTTTATAGGTACAAGTGTTGTTGACTGCTTATTGGCTGCTGGCCATCAGGTGAGGGTTTTGTCGCGTTCTGCTGAGCGCTTCCGTTCGCCGGTGCCCGGGGTCGACTATCGACTGGTGGATTTCAGCGATATTCCTGCCTTGGTTGAGGCTGTTGCCGGAGTGGATGTGGTCTTTCACCTGATAAGCACCACGGTGCCCAGTACCTCGAATCGTGCTCCAGTTTTTGATATTGAATCTAACCTGGTCAACACGGTGCATTTGCTTAATATCATCCGTGAAAGTCCAGGCTGCCGTCTCGTTTATCTTTCCTCCGGTGGTACTGTCTTTGGTGTGCCGCAACAGATTCCTATCCCAGAGGAACACCCCTTACAACCCATTTGTTCCTATGGCATCATTAAGGTGGCCATTGAGAATTATCTTCATATGTATCATGAACTCTATGGTCTTAACTATGTGGCCTTGCGTCCTTCAAATCCCTACGGTCCTCGTCAGGGTCATTATGGTGTACAGGGTATTATAGGCACCTTTCTTAATAAAATCCGTAAAGGGGAAGGGTTAGAGGTGTGGGGAGATGGCAGTCTGGTGCGGGATTTTATCTATATTGATGATCTTGCTGCGCTCTGCGTCAAGGCAGCAGAAAGCGATCAAGTTGGGGTCTATAATGCCGGTAGTGGTGAGGGGCTCTCTATTAAAGAGGTGGTTGACTCCATTCAAGGGGCAGTGCAACAGCCTTTGCCGGTAAGTTGGCAGGAAGGCCGTAGTTTTGATGTCCCCCAAGTGGTGCTCGATATTTCTAAGGCGCGCCAAGATTTTGATTGGCATCCCCAAACAGATTTGGCCAGCGGCATCAGCTCAACCTGGCAAGAGCTCAGCAAGCCGAAGAAGGGCCGGCGGCATGATGATTGAGCCGCTGGCAAAGCAGGAAGATAAGGGGCTAGCCCATGATGGTCGTACTGTCCTTTTTTGTAAATCCTATGGCCGTGATATGTTGCGGGCCAAAAGATTGGTGGACAGTATCAGTCGTCATAATAAGGACGGCCTTGCTCTTTTTATCTCCGTGCCCCAACATGACCTGGCTGCCTTTACCGAATGTCTGGCCGGCATGGAGTGTACCCTGCTCAGCGATGAACAGATTCTTGCTGCATCAGCCCAAGAAAATGGGCCTTTACCTGCTCTTTTTCCTCCCCATCTCTTCCAGCAGCTTGTAAAACTGGAATTCTGGCGTCTAGGCTTATGTGAAAATTATATCTGGATTGATTCTGATTCATACTTTATCCGGGATTTTCGGCAGGCAGATTTCTTCTTTGATGATAAAACCCCCTATATTATGCAAGAGGTCTACCAGCCAGACACTGAATTGGCAAATATGAACCATGTGCCGCGAAAAATTCGTGAAAAACGGGTGGCGGAGAATGTTGCCTTGATTGAAAGGTTTCAGAAGCTTTTCGGAAATGACGGCACGCTGTGGCGTTTCGCGGGCTCCATGCCCCTCATCTGGTCAACCATAGTTTTGCAGCATTTTAATGAGGAGTTTTTGGTTGGCCTTGGTAAGAATGTGTACGAATTTTTAGTGGACTATCCCTGTGAAACCCAGATCTATGGAGAGTATCTCCATGCCAGTCAGGTTATCCCGGTAAGGCCCCACGCCTTTCTCTTTCGCAGTTTTCTCTACGCTGATGAATTCTACGTCTCGCAGATGCAGGGTGAGTGTGAGTATTCCATTGCCCAGGATTATTTTGGAATCTGTCTACAATCAAATTGGGCTTTGATTCAGGAGAAAAAGACGGCTATCTACCGCTTGAAGAAACATTGGCGCGAGTTTTTATTAAAGATTCATCGGTTATTTTTAGAATAGTTTTAGGGTATTACACATGGCAAAAACTGTTTATGCCTATTGTTCATATATTGAGGACTTTCAACAAAATAAGATTTTATCAGCTGATTATTGTCGGCGTTATCCTGGGCAGAATTGGCTCCCCCATTTTGATTACCTAGCCCGCACCAACGGAGCTGATTTTATGACAGGTGATGTCTGCCTGGGTCGCATAGAGCAAAAAAATGTGGCTGCCGAGGATGTGATCGTGATAGCTGATCTGCACTCTTCTTTTGCCGATAATCTTGTGGCCCAAGGTGCGCAGCGCGGTGGAGTTATCTGCTATGAATCC
>JAOZSN010000007.1 GCA_029939635.1 Deltaproteobacteria bacterium | reverse complement strand
AAGAGCGAGTATAACAAGATCCAGGCATACACAACTAAAGATGGCTCGGTAATAAGAGAATTAATGCATCCTGCCATTCAAGGTAGTGAGACTATGTCAGTAGCTGAGGCTGAGATTAAACCAGGATCAAAAACCGAGCACCATTGTCATCATCGTAGCGAAGAGATATATCATATCCTCGACGGAGTCGGTGAGCTACGCGTGGATGATGCTATTGAGGAGGTCCAAAAGGGAGATACGATTTGTATTCCAGCCAAGGCATTCCATTCTGTTACGAATATAGGAATGAAGCCACTGAAAATATTGTGTTGCTGTACGCCAGCCTATAGTCATGAGGATACTGAACTGATTTCAGTGTAACTGGTTGGTTTTCCGAAGTTACTTGTTATTCAAGTGAGTTGAGTGTCAGGTTGCGGGCAACATCCATGGCATGTACAGGGCAGACGTTTACACAGAGACCGCAGCCTGTGCATTTATCTGGGTCATAAATGACCTCCATGCTAGGTCGTTTGATGTAAAGGGCACCTGTTGGGCAGCTGCCTGTGCATGCGCCGCACTGGAAACATTTGTCGTCATCGCGGCGAATAATAGTTGAAATTGATTTAATGGTAACGCCACAATCACGAAGATAGCTCAAACCGTTTTTAACATTTTTTTTGTGGCCATTGAGTTCAATCACCATGAGACCATCATTCCCAGGGAAAATGGTTGCTTTAAGAATATTAAAATCAATATCGAATTTTTTCACCAGCTGGCTGATAATAGGTTGATCACCAGTTTCTTTGGGGAAATGGAGGACATAAATTTTGCTGCTCATGGCAATTGCTCGCTGAAAAAAGGATAGGTCAAAAAGTAAAACTAAAGGGACAATGGAGGTGGGGCCAAAATACCCTAAACTTTTTACTGTTCAGTTCTGAAGTGCTCCGGAACTGATACGGGTAAGCAAAGAGAGTAAACAGGTGAAGCGTCTGTGTCAAGAGAGAGTTGCCTGGTGCTAAGGGGAGAGGGGAAATGTTTACACATCAACAGAAAAACGGTAGCCAACCCCGCGTACAGTGTTGATAAATTTGTGGGCGTGGCCCAGTTTTTTACGGAGACCACTGATCTGCACGTCAATGGCACGTGAGGTGAGGCAATAATCAAAACCGTGGATTGAATCAATTATTTGTTGGCGGCTGTAGACCCAGCCAGGACGGCTGGTTAGTAATTGAAGGATGGCAAATTCACTGCTGGTCAGACCGCAGGGGGTGCCATTGTACAGGCATTCATGCAGGTTGAGATCAAGGGAGAGGTTTATCGCAGCAAAGGTAAGGTGATCTTCCTCATGGGGTGGGGTGGCAGGGACACGACGCAATAAAGCTGCAACTCGGGCGGCAAGAACCTGCGGACTGAAGGGTTTGGGTAGATAATCATCGGTACCCGCGTCAAAGCCGGCGAGGATGTCCTCATCTTCGCTTTTAGCAGTGAGCATAAGAACAGGGGTATTGATGGTTTCGACAGAGTCACGGAGCTGGCGGCATACGTCAAGACCACTCATGCCTGGCAGCATAAGGTCAAGAATAATCAGAGATGGAGGAGTGGTAGCTATAATTTTTAAAGCGGATTCTCCATCTCCGGCACAGTGCACCTGGTAGCCAGCTTTGAGCAAATTATAGGTAATAAGATGCTGGATATCTTCTTCATCTTCAACTACAAGGATGGTAATAGGGGAAGTCATGGAAGTATTGGCAGTTAATATTTATAACTCATTGTTTTATCGAAACTATAGTCATTTAAAGCAGACGGGCAATTGACGTTAAAAGATATCCTCTGTGTGGCGAATAATGCGGCCTTGCAGCATGTAGATGGTGTCTTCGGCGATATGGGTAGTATGGTCAGCAATACGTTCAAGTATCCGGGCAATGCTGAGGAGAAACTGAGAGTAGGCGAGCTGGTTCGGAGTGGTTTTCCCAATTTCTTTGAGTTCTTCTCGGATGCGCTGCTTAGATTCATCAACGGCATCATCAGCAATGAGGATACGGTAGGCTAGATCGGCATCTTCATTAACAAAAGCATCAAGGCATTGGCTAAACATATCCTTGGTTTGGCTGAATATAGTTGCGAAGTTTTCAGGTATGATGACTTTAGGTAGTGGGTTTGTTTTGCGACGCTTTGCCGAAATCAGCAGAATCTTGTCACCAACCTTACTTGCCAAATCACCTATCCGTTCAAGTTCAGAGTTAATTTTAAGAACAGCAACAACAAAGCGTAGATCGCTGGCAACAGGTTGGTGAAGGGCAAGTATTTTGGTGCAAGCTTGCTCTATATTGACTTCCAATGCATTAATTTTATCATCAGCATCTTGTACAGCTGCGGCAAGGGTAGAATCCAGGTTTTGGGCAGCCTTGATGCTGGTATGAAGGCTCTCTTCGACAACAGTGCCAAGGTAAACGATATGTTGTTTAAGTTTATCAATATTTGATTGAATGTCAGAGGTCACGAAGTTCTCCTGAAAAGGAAAGGGCTAATTGCTATGAGCAGGTAAGGGTCCGAAGGGAGATTCCGAATATCAAATTATTCAAGGTACCCTTAAGTATTAGTTTAAAGCTAATGGCTGCCGTAAAAAAATTTGTATGGCCAGACAGTAACAGGTGAACATGATATACACGGCTAATGTTAGAATACTGTTAAAAATGGGATTTACGGCGAGAAAATTAAGAAGCTGCATTCTGTAGCGGTAAAATAAGAGTGAAAGTTGACCCTTGTCCCAGGGTGCTCGTAAGGCGAACTTCACCATGGTGGCAACGCATGATGTGTTTGACTATGGCAAGACCCAGCCCAGTGCCACCAGCCTGACGACTTCGCCCTTTGTCAACGCGATAAAAGCGTTCAAAAATTCTACCTTGGTGGCTTAAAGAAATGCCTTCACCGTGATCAGTAACAGTGATGAGGGCTGAGGAATTTTTTTGATGTATCAGTATCGTGACTTCAGTACGAGATGGGGAATATTTAATAGCGTTGCCAATGAGGTTAGTTAAAGCGAGTTCAAATAGTGGTTTATTTACCAAGGCTGTAATTGGTGCTGATTCAGTAACAGTGAGGGTAATTTCTTTAGTCTCAGCCTCAAGACGGCAGGAATTGATAGCGTTTTGCAGTAAAGGTAGAAGAGCGACACGTGTCAGTTTCAAGGCCTGTTGTCTCTCTTCCAAGCGAGAAAGGGTAAGAAGATCCTGGATAATGGCATTAAGACGTAATGACTGAGTATGGATGATAGCAAGAAAGCGTTTATTATGTTCCTGGTCATCAATAGCACCATCCAGCAAGGTTTCCACAAAGCCTTGAATGGAGGTGATTGGTGTTTTAAGCTCATGGGAAACATTGCTGACAAAATCACGGCGGATATTCTCTAACTTTTTAAGGCGGGTAATGTCATGGAGAACAACCATGGCCTTGGAAGGGCGAGTGGTTTCGGGGAGTTGCACTCCATGGGCAGAGACAATGACTGTCTGGTCATTGTGGTGAAGGAGAGTTAACTCATTGCGGGTAGCAATATCTGAACGCAGGGTCTGATCCATGAAGATTTTCAAGTCACTATTGCGCATTGTCTCCAGCACAGTGCGGCCTAAGGCCTTATCCCTACTGGTCTCAAGAAGATCAGCCGCAGCTTGATTAATGCTGGTGAATCGTTCATCAGCATCAACAGTAAAGACGCCCTCAATCATACTGGCAAAGATTGTTTCTAATTCGTTGCGTTGATTGACCACAGTGGCGATATGATGGCGCAGATCTTGGGCCATGCTGTTCAGGCCACGGGAAAGCTCCATAAGCTCATCTGGGCCACGAACAGGGATAGGAGTATCAAAATCGCGCTGGGCAAAGCGTTGGGCACCGTCACACATAGCAAGTACAGGTCGGCTAATTTGTTGCGAGATATACCAGGTTACAAAGGCAATGAGCAACGCCACGGCAATGGACCCCAGGCTGAGGGTCAGACGAATACCAGCAAAGGCGGCATCCAGAGATGCAAGGGGGACAGCCAGACGTAAGGAGGCAACAATGTGATCCTGGTGGTGGAGAGGAATGGCGACATAGCGGAGATTTTGTTGCAGGGTGGTGCTAAAGCGGCTGAATGTGCCAATTCGACCCTCTTGAGCAGCAATAATCTCTGGGCGGCTTCCATGGTTATCAAGCTGGTGTGGATCTTCCTGGGAGTCCGCAGTCACTTGACCACTACTGGCAATCACGGTGATACGGGTCGCAGATTTCTTACCGAGGTCTTGGCAAAGAAGCTGTAACTCGGGCCAGCGTTTATCTGTAAAAAGCGGCGTGATCTGGTCTTTAATGAGAACAGCACGAGCCTGCAGATCCTCAGTGGTATTTTGCAGGTGAAAGGTACGCACAGCCCGGGTCGTAAACAGGGTGGTGAGAAAAAGGGCCACCAGGGTAATGGCAAGATAGGATGAGAAAAGAACAAAGAGGCGTTTTTTATTCATGACTCTGTACATAGATTGAAAAACATAAAATAGAAAGGGGGAGAAAAGTTTTTTTGATCTTTTAACATAATTCTTACAATCGAAAAGTAGTGTCGTGTTCAACAAAATAACAGGGAGTTTAAAGGCCGAAAATAAGCCAGCAAGCAGCTGGCCCAAATGAGGCTATATTCCTTCATATTGGAACTTGTACTGACACATGACCCCTTTGAATATTTTCATACTCGTTGTACTGCTTTCTGCCATTGTCTATCAGATTGGCCGTAAAAAGGCCTTTACGGTGAGTGGAAATAACATCCGTTCATTGCATTCCTTGCCAACGCACTATGGATTTTTTACAGCATTATGGTGCGGATTACCGGCTCTACTCGTTGTTTTGGTGTGGTTTCTCTGTGAGGCGGCAATTGTCAGTAACCTTGTGTTGGCAGATCTCCCCCAGCAGTTGCGTGAGCTATCAACCTTACAACAAAGTATCCTTTTATACGATATAGAGAGTCTGGCTGATGGAGGCGTCATAAGTAGGGATGTCACCGCTGAGATGGAGCAGGCTGTCGCTCATTATAAAAGCTTGCATGCAACAAGCAGAGCGGCGTTGGCCGTAGTAGTTCTCACTATGACTGTAGGATTTAGTGGATTAGCCTTAAGGCGCATCACCCCAGGACTACGGGCTCGCAATCAGGTGGAACGAGTAGTGAGAATACTACTCGTGGCCTGCTCTATGCTGGCAATCCTCACCACGGTGGGAATTGTATTATCTGTGCTCTTTGAGGCCATTCGCTTTTTCAAGGTGATTCCCCTTACGGATTTTCTCTTTAATCCGCAGTGGAGTCCGCAGATGGCCATCCGGGAAGAGCAGGTGGGTTCCTCAGGTGCCTTTGGTGCGTTGCCAGTGTTTTGGGGGACGTTGATGATATCAAGTATTGCCATGTTAGTGGCAGTACCTCTGGGGTTGATGTCTGCTCTCTACCTGTCTGAGTATGCCAGCAAAAAATTGCGCTTGATAGCCAAGCCACTGTTGGAAATATTAGCTGGAATACCCACCGTGGTGTATGGATTTTTTGCCGCACTCACCGTGGCCCCGTTTTTGCGCGATATGGGGGCGATTATAGGCTTAACCGTTTCATCAGAGAGTGCCCTGGCCGCTGGGCTCGTCATGGGCATTATGATCATCCCCTTTGTCTCATCCCTGTCTGATGATGTGATCACTGCAGTACCCCAGGCCATGCGGGATGGAGCATATGCTTTAGGGTCCACCAGGAGCGAAACCGTACTTCGCGTTGTAGTGCCAGCTGCCCTGCCAGGTATTGTTGGTTCGGTGCTGCTAGCTATGTCCAGGGCCATAGGAGAGACCATGATTGTGGTAATGGCAGCAGGACTGGCGGCCAATCTCACTGTAAATCCGTTGGAGACGGTGACAACGGTTACTGTACAGATCGTCACCCTGCTGGTGGGAGATCAGGAGTTTGATAGCCCCAAAACCTTGGCTGCCTTTGCCTTGGGGTTATTGCTGTTCATTGTCACCCTTATTTTAAATATTATCGCCCTACGGGTGGTTCGCAAATATAGTGAGCAATATGAGTAGGTTACGCACTATTGATGTTGTCCAGGGAGGCCTGAAAAAGCGTTATCGGTTTGAGCGTCTCTTTCGTCGTCTGGGCCTGGCCGCGATCATTTTGAGTTTGGCCTTTCTCTCCCTGCTCTTTATCTCCATCAGCATGAAGGGCTACACCGCCTTTGTCCAGACCTTTATCAGCATTACTGTTCATCTTGATGAGACAAAGATAGATATTACTAATCCAGGCAAGGCCTATTACGGCAGTATGGTCAAGGAGGCATTGCGCAATGCCCTGCCTGAAGTTCAGGGGCGGCGTGATAAGCGTAGTCTCTATGGCCTGATATCCACCGGCGCAGAATATCAACTGCGAGATATGGTGATGGCAAATCCTGAACTGATCGGCACAATACAGACGGTATGGGTCCCAGCGGATGATGATGTGGATATGCTGCTAAAAGGTCATATTGACCGCCATAGTCCAGAATCAGAGAGGCGGATCTCTGATAAGGTGATCGGCTGGATTGATGATCTGGAGAATCAGGGGGTGATATGTAAAAAATTTAATACAACATTTTTCAGCAGTGGTGATTCCCGCGAACCAGAGCTGGCAGGTATTCGCGGTGCAGCCATGGGTTCGTTATATACATTGCTGGTTACCCTGGCCATTGCCTTTCCCCTTGGCGTCGGGGCAGCCGTCTACCTGGAGGAGTTTGCCCCCACCAATCGTTGGACTGATATCATTGAGGTAAACATCAATAACCTGGCTGCGGTACCGTCCATTATCTTTGGTCTGTTGGGCCTGGCCATGTTTATTAATTTCTTTGGCCTGCCCCGCTCAGCCCCTCTGGTGGGTGGGCTAGTGCTCTCCCTTATGACCTTGCCCACTATCATTATTGCTGGGCGGGCAGCCTTGAAGGCCGTACCCCCATCAATACGAGAGGCGGCCTTAGGTATTGGCGCCTCCAAGGTACAGATGGTAATGCACCATGTCCTGCCCTTGGCCATGCCGGGCATGCTCACCGGCACGATCATTGGTATGGCACAGGCCTTGGGGGAAACAGCCCCCCTGCTGATGATTGGTATGGTGGCCTTTATAGTAGATATACCAACGGCGTTGACTGATCCTGCCGCTGTCTTGCCGGTGCAGATTTACTTATGGGCCGATAGCCCAGAGCGGGCCTTTGTGGAGAAAACTTCGGCTGCCATCATGGTGCTGTTGACCTTTCTCATCTGCATGAATGGGGCAGCAGTCTATCTGCGCAGGCGTTTTGAACGACGTTGGTAAAACTAGAGGTGTCAGGGATCAGGTGTCGGGTGTTATGGTAAAGATAAACTGCCTGAGAAACGTTTTCCTGAGTCGTGACACCTGTGTCTTTAAACTTGTATTTTTAACTTGAAACTGAATTTATGAGGATGTGACTATGAAAGGATTAAAGATTGGAGTGGCCTTGGTGGCCGCCTGTATGTTGACTGCTGGTGTGGCTCAGGCCCGTGATTATATCAGCGTGGTGGGATCCTCCACTGTTTACCCCTTTGCCACCACTGTGGCTGAGCGTTTTGGTAAGACCAGTAGCTTTAAAACTCCTAAAATTGAATCAACTGGTTCCGGTGGTGGACTGAAACTTTTTTGTTCTGGGGTTGGCCTGCAGCATCCTGATATTACCAATGCCTCACGTCGGATCAAGAAGTCTGAATATGATAGATGCCAGGCCAATGGTGTAAAGGACATTATTGAGGTTAAGGTGGGCTATGACGGCATTGTTATGGCTAATTCTAAGAAATCTCCTTTGCTCAAGCTCAGCCGTCGTGATATTTATCTGGCCTTGGCCAAAGAGGTTCCAAACCCCAAGGGCGGAGAGGAGCTGGTGGAAAATCCCTATCAGATCTGGTCTGAGGTGAATCCTAGCCTGCCCAACACCAAAATTAAGGTTCTCGGTCCACCGCCCACATCTGGTACCCGTGATGCCTTTGCCGAGCTGGCCGTTGAGGGTGGTTGCAAGACCTTTCCCTGGCTCAAGGCCATGAAGAAGCAGAATAAAAAGCATTACAAGGCGGTCTGCCGAGCGGTGCGGGAAGATGGTGTTTATGTTGAGGCGGGTGAGAATGATAATCTCATTGTCCAAAAACTTGGCGCTGACCCAATAGCAGTGGGTGTCTTCGGCTATAGCTTTTTGGATCAAAACGCCGATAAGGTGCAGGGTTCCATGATTGAGGGTGTGGCACCAACCTTTGAGAATATCTCAGATGGTTCTTATCCTGTCTCGCGCCCTCTCTACTTCTATGTGAAAAAGGCCCATGTGGACGCGGTTCCTGCTATTAAAGGATATCTGGCAGAGTTTTCCAGTGACCAAGCCTGGGGTGAAGAAGGTTATTTGGCTGATAAAGGTATGATCCCTATGCCGGTTGAGGAACGCGCCTCTTTTGCTGATGATATTAAGATATTGAAGCCTCTGGAGATGTAAAAAAACGAATATTGAATATTGAACAAGAAATGTCGAGGTAAGCGCAGCGTAGCGAAGACTCCGATGATGAAGGGTGGAAGAATCTTGATTAATAAAGAAAGTATGCCCCAAGGGCACTTCCTTCGAGATTCGATATTTCTTGTTCGATATTCTGCGGTTCGTTGTTAATTACACGATTTGAATGACTATGAATTTAACAATCCCTTCTTCTCAAACTGTAGACCTCAGCACTGCCATTGCCCCCCGTGACTCACGTGAAACCGTGGGGCAGCCCTTCGTAGATAAGGCACGTATGGAGTGCCGTGATGTGGATGTCTCCTATGGTGATACACAGGCCATTTATGGGGTCAGTTTAGATATTGGCAGCAATGAGGTTATGGCCATGATCGGTCCTTCCGGTTGTGGTAAATCCACCTTTTTGCGCTGTCTGAATCGTATGAATGATACCATAGATAGCTGTCGGGTTTCTGGTAGTATTGAGCTGGATGGCCAGGATATCTATGATAAAATGGTGGATGTGGTACCGCTACGCGCCCAGGTTGGCATGGTTTTTCAAAAGCCCAACCCATTTCCCAAATCTATCTATGAAAATATTGCCTATGGCCCCCGCATCCATGGTCTGGCCAGTCATAAGGGTGATATTGATGAAATTGTGGAGACCTCGTTGCGTAAGGCTGGTTTATGGGCAGAAGTGAAGGATCGCCTTGATAAACCTGGCACAGGGCTCTCTGGTGGCCAGCAGCAGCGTCTATGTATAGCACGCACCATTGCTGTCAGCCCAGAGGTTATTCTTATGGATGAGCCATGCTCGGCCCTTGATCCCATAGCCACAGCCCGTATTGAAGAGCTTATTGATGAGCTCCGGGAACACTACACCATTGCCATTGTCACCCACTCTATGCAACAGGCCTCCCGTGTCTCCCAACGTACGGCCTATTTCCACCTGGGCTATCTTATTGAGGTGGGCGCCACAGAGCAGGTTTTCACCACTCCCCAGCATCGTTTGACCGAGGAGTATATTACCGGACGTTTTGGTTAAAGAGGTCATAACAAGGGTTGCATAAGCTCTGTGTGTCATGTAAGAGCAGGATACTATGACTAATTTTATCCTGATTTTTTGCTGCTTGGCCGCTGGTATGCTGCTGCAGCGTCGACGCGACATTCCAGCGCCTGAGATGGCCCGGTCCCTTAATCTATATGTTATCTATGTGGCCTTGCCTGCCCTGGTACTGGCTCAGATTCCCAGCCTGACTTTTTCTGATGATCTCTGGGTCGTCGTTGTTATGCCTTGGCTCATGGTGGCGTGGGGAGTTTGTTTGCTCTTCATTGGCCAACGTTATTTTGGTTGGTCGCGTCCCGTAATGGGCTGCCTGCTCCTCTGCGTACCCTTGGCCAACACCTCATTTTTAGGTATTCCCATGGTCCATGCCTTTTTTGGGGCAGACTATGTTGGCTATGCCGTGATTTATGATCAGTTAGGTTCCTTTGTTGCCCTCTCTACCTACGGTACTCTAGTGCTGGCCGCCTATGAAGGCAAGACACAGCCAACCATGCGTACCATGCTTGTGAAGATCTGTATCTTTCCACCTTTCCTTGCCCTGCTCTGTGGTTTGTTGTTGCGCAGTATAGATGTTCCCCTGGCTTTGCACAGTGTCTTTGGTCGGGTGGGTGACAGCCTGGTACCTGCAGTTATGGTGGCAGTGGGGTTACAGCTTAAAATTAGATTGCCTGGACAGTATCGCTCGCCTTTTTTTATGGGCTTGGCCATTAAGCTGTTGGTCGCACCTTTACTGGCATTGTTATTGTATCGTCTTATGGGGCTAAGTGATGGGGCTGGGCAGATTGCAGTTTTTGAGGCAGGTATGCCACCGATGATTACTGCTGGAGCTTTAGCACTGGCGGCAGGGCTGGCTCCGGAGTTGGCCGCTGCCCTGGTGGGATGGGGTATTGTTTTGTCGTTTGCCAGTTTAAGTGGGCTTTATTTTTTGTTGTGAGGGGGGCGGCGTTTGGAGGGCTTTGCAGAGAATGTGAGCAAGCTAATAATTGTTTTGAACATTGAACATCGAACGTCCAATGTTCGATGTTCATCTTTTCATGTGCTTCACGTTTTAATATCCAACAGGCTCCCCAGCATCTCATCATAGCTCTTAATCATATTGATATTGGCCTTAAAGCTATGTTTGGTGACCATCATGTCGGTGAGTTCCTTCGCCAGATCCACATTGGAGAGTTCAAAGGAGGTGGGGGATATGCCACCAAGGCCGCTGCTGTTGGGGGCGTCAGTGGTGGCTGTGCCTGCTGCACTTGTGGCAGTATAGAGGTTTCCTCCGGCTTTACTCAAGCCGCCTGGGTTAGCGAAATTAGCCAGGGCTACTTGGGCCACTGGTTCAGTACGGCCATTGGAGTAGCTGGCCGAGACCACGCCATTGGTATCCACCGCTATACCCTGCAAGAAGCCGGCTCCATGGCCATCTTGGTTCTGCTGGATGGTGGTGGATGAATTGGCATATTGGGTGCTGGAAAGGGCTGAGGGCTGGAATGTATCGTTCTGGCCACTATAGCTGGCCCCAAAGTTCAGTGAGATAGCCTGGTTTTCTGCTGCTCCAGTAAAATTAGTGGCAAAACTGTACTGACTCTGTTCACTGCCTAACGTAATCTTGTGGGTATCCTGGCTTGGATCCAGCTGACCATCAAGGGGTACCTCATAGGCGGAGATGCTGTTAATATCTCCGGAGGTGCTGAACTGCATGGTGCCATAGAGTAAGGCTCCTGCTCCTTTATGATCAGTGGCTGATATAGTGGTAAATGGCGGGTTAGCGGCCTGCTGTTCGGCAGATAAGGCGCGTTGATCCTCTAAAGGATCAGTGGTTACCATAAATTCCCATTCATTGTCATTTTCAGTGCGATCATAATAGATGGTCACATCATGACTGTTGCCCTGGCTATCATAGATTTTAGTGGATGTTTGATACTCAAAGCGATTTGGATCAATGGCTGGGCTTGGGTTAGCCCCAGTGGCATTTCTACCATCCCAGGCGTTAAAAAGGGTCTCAGGTGTCTCTTCCGTGGCCAGACGGGCATCAAGGTTAACCACCTGGCTCATCTCCTGGGTCGGGCCGGGGGCGGTTGTTTTGGGAACTGTGATGTCCCCGATGTTGCCCTGCCGATCACCACTGGCCGGATCAAGTTGCCAGCCTTGCACCATAGCGCCAGAAGCAGAAACCAGGTTCCCTTGGGTATCAAAGCCAAAGCCGCCATCACGGCTGTAGGTGTCGGCTGTTTCGCTACCTGGTTGGCGGAGGATAAAATAGCCCTGGCCGCTGATGCCAAGATCAGTAGGATTCTCGCTTCCTGCTAAAGGCCCCTGGGATTGATTTGTGCTGATAGTGCTGGCCGTTACACCATGGCCAACCTGACTTGAGCCAGAGGCGCTGGAAACAGTCTGCCCAGGGACATCCTGAAAGGAGACTCGACTGGACTTAAAGCCAGGGGTGTTGATATTGGCGACATTATTGGCAGTATTGGCGGCCTTTTTGTTAAGACCAATGAGAGCAGAGACAGAAGAGTTAATTCCCGGTAGCATGATTTCTCCTCCTTGAGAATGGACAGCTAGAGAAAAATGTAGTGCATTATCTCCAGAATATAATCATTGTTGCCTGTGAAACAAACTAAACAACCACCGATTTGAAACCGGCTTAGCCGGTTTCCCTGGAACAGCGAACCGCAGAGGTCACCAGAAATATCGAATGTCGAAGGAAGGTACTTTTCTCAATTAAGATAACATCCACCCTTCATTATTCGACATTTCTTGTGACCTCGATATTTAGAAATAGAAAAATCAGCTGCTAGCAAAATGCCTCTCGCCTAAAGGCGAGGGTTTTAACCTTGAACAGTAACAATAAAAAAGAGTCAGAAGTCAGTATACCAGTTTCCTTTGACAGCAGACTATTCCTTGTTATCCCACCTCTCCTTGATCTGGTAAATATCGGCTTGAAGATCAGTGAACAGTTCAGCCAGGCGTGGTTCAAAATGGCTGCCTGAACCTCGGCTGATTTCAGCCATGGCCTCAGTAGTACTCCATGCTTTTTTATAGGGACGTGTCATGGTCAAGGCATCGAAGACATCCGCCAGGGCAACAATGCGGGCGGCCTCGGGGATATTTTGGCCAACCAATGAATCTGGGTAGCCGCTGCCGTCCCATTTTTCATGGTGGCTACAGGCTATCTCTGCTGCCATGGTGAATATGGCGGTATCGCATTTATGAAGGATGTCACAGCCTATCTTGGAGTGTTGTTTCATGATTTGCCACTCGGGTATTGTCAAGCTACGAGGTGCCTTGAGGATGGCATCCGGTATGCCTATTTTACCAGTGTCATGCATGGGTGCAGCCAGTTCAAGCCGTTGAGCCATATCTTCGGACCAACCGGACGCTTTGGCCAGGGTACGGGCATAGGCGGCCATGCGCCAGATATGGTCACCGGTATCCTGATCGTTATGATGACCTGCCTCGCCCAGCAGGGGGAGGCGGTTGACAGTAGGCATGGCGATAGAAGGTCTCAATAAGGGCGATTGATTAATTTCCACCAGAGGTACCAGGTACCAGAGGGGGTAACCTTCAGTATAAGGCAGGCGGAAATTGGCTGTCAATCTTTGAGATTATTTCTTCCTTTGTCTCCCATGCCTTAGTAACCACTGTCCATAATAAGAAAGGGGTGCTGTTGCCCATATTGGCAGCAGCACCCCTTTCTTTGTTTATACTATTAAAGGTTGTCTTGAAAAATATCTAGTTTTTCAAGACAACCTTTAATAGGTACTATTCAGTTACGCTAATAACCGCTGAAGGGTCAATGGTATGCATATCGGGTAGCCTATGGGCCAAGCCCTTATGACAGTCAATACAGGTTTTATTCTCTGCTTCACCTTGAAGATGCTGGGCCATGGCCCGGCTGGACTGCTTGGTGTAGTCCATATTTTCTTCTGTATGGCAGGAACGGCATTCCCGGGAGTCAGTGGCCTTCATTTCAGCCCAGACCCGTTCGGCCAGTTTCAGGCGATGGTCGATAAATTTTTCTCTGGTATCGATGGTACCACTGAAATGCTGGATAACCTCATTGACGGCCTTTACCTTGCGACCCACCTTTTCCACTAAATTATTGGACAGGTGGCAGTCAGTACAGGTGGCCCGTACACCGGATTTATTCATGTAATGGGCTGTATCCTTGTATTCCATATAGACATTATCTTCCATCTCATGGCAGGAGATGCAAAATTTTTCCGAGGCGGAATAATGGAGTTCTCCAAGAAAGACTGCAAGGAGCACAATTCCAACTATACCACCCAGGAGGAACGTTGCCCATTTGAAGCCTGATGCTTTATTTCTATTGCTCATTGCGTATTGCTCCTTATGTTAGCGCAGCGCTTTGACAGGTTCAAATTCATTATCAACCAAGGGTCTGACATCCGTCTGGGGAACATGGCACTGGGTACAGAAATAGCGACTGGGTGAAAGGTTAGCCCGTTCTTTCATTTCCCGATCCTGGAAATGGGTGGGGGGTACCTTGGTGGCCTTGGCCTGTTTATAATTGGCCCAGCTATGACAGCTGAGACATTTATTATAATTTTTGTCTATCCGGTATCCCTCTTTCTTATGGGGGATGAGGGGAGGCTGTTGGACAAAATCACGGGGAATAGGGCGGTCATCTGCAATGAGGCGATTGATTTGCGGTGGTTCAGAGCAGGCATCAAGATCTCTGGTGCCTCGCAATGATTTTACCTCTTCCGCGTGTAATGGCATTGCAATACAGCTTAGGGCAAGAATAAGAAGTACTTTTTTCATTTTTTAAACTCCTTTTAAAACCTGCTAGCGAAGCGGAATACATCCTGACCACAGACATCAATACAGCGTCCGCAGTTGGTGCATTGGCCGGAACGAATAACAGGGGATATAGTTGTTGTTTTGAGAGGATCCACCAAAACCTGGGGTTCAGGGCATACCTGATAGCAGGCCTTGCAGTTATCACAGTTCTCTCTATTGGTGGCACTGACCTTGAGCAGGCTGGCATAGCCAAGTAATGAGTATAGGGCACCAGTGGGACAGATGCGGCACCAGCCCCCCTTGATGAGCAGCGCCATGATAAACAGGAACGCTGCCATCCAGATAGCTCCACTACTGGCAAAAATCAACGAGCGAGCCATAACATTGGTGGGGTTGACTGTTTCCCAGGTTGCCATGCCGGTGAGGCCTGCCAGGACAATTACCATGGCCAGGAGCCAGTATCGTAAGCCAGGGCCTGTAGACCCTGCATGTTTGAAACCAAGGCGTTTGTTAAGCCACTCACCACTATCCGTAATAATATTAACTGGACAGATCCAGGCACAGAAAACCCGGCCTCCTACAAACAGATAGAGCGCCATGACAATCAGGGCACCGAAAAGAGCTGTTGTGGCAGGTGTATGCCCAGCCACCATAGTCTGCAATAAGGCCAGAGGATCGGTGAGGGGAAGAACTCCAAGGGTCATTGATCCGGCAAGATTACCACGGACAATCCAGATTCCTGCCAGTGGTCCTAGTAAAAACAAGGTGAGAATGGTCAGTTGACTTATCCTTCGTAAAATGAGCCATTTCATGGTTTCACCTCATCATGGGAAAGGGGCGAAAATTCAGGCATGCGGTCTGGTAAATCCAAGGCCTCTGGAATAAGACTTTTGCCTTTCTTCTGCTTTTCCTCCCAACCGAGCCGGTAATGATGCCCCAGTTCACCCTTGGCCAGGTCACGTGGTAATACCTTGATGGCTGGGGTTTCCAGCACACAAGATTTTTCACATTTGCCGCAACCAGTACAATGGTCAGAATGAACTTTTGGCAAAAACAGGGTGTGTTTGCCACTGCGCTGGTTATGCTGGGCATCAAGGGTAATGGCCTTATCAATACTTGGGCAGGCGCGGTAACAGACACCGCAGCGCAGGCCAAGATAGTTGAGGCAGGTCTCTTGATCCACCAGCACCGCGATCCCCATCTTGGCCTTATTGACATCGGTCAGTTCCGGGTCTAGCGCCCCTGTAGGACATGCCTTGATACAGGGTAAATTCTCACACATTTCGCATGGTATCTGCCGTGGTTCATAATGGGGGGAGCCGGTACCACCTTTACCAAAAAGAGAGACAAGTTTAAGGGTGTTGTACGGACAGGCTCGGACGCATTGGCCGCAGCGGATGCAGGCGGACAGAAATTCTTTTGAGGCGCCCGGTGGTCTGAGCATGACACCACTCTCATCACTGCCCACACAGCCTCCAAGACCAAAAAGGGCAACCCCGCAGGCAGCTGTGGCACTGCTGGCCAAAAATTGCCTGCGGCTGCTTATTTCTGGTTTTGTGGGGTTGTTAGCTTGTTTCACGGTATCTCCCCTTATGCCTTAGTCCGTTCAACCTTAACCGCGCATTTCTTATAATCCGTCTCCTTGGAAATGGGGCAGGTGGCATCAAGAGTAAGCTTATTTGCCAGCCTCCTGGCATCAAAAAATGGCAGGAAGACCATACCTTTGGGCATTCTGTTTCGCCCTCTGGTTTCTATGGAGGCCTCAATCATTCCCCGTCTGGTGGAGATCTTGGCTGTCATACCACGCCGCAGGCCGCGAGATTTGGCATCCTCAGGGTTCATGAATAAGACTGCATTGGGCACGGCACGATACAGCTCTGGGACACGCTGGGTCATGGAACCGGTATGCCAATGCTCCAAGACACGCCCGGTACAGAGCCACAGGTCATATTCTTTATCTGGCATTTCTGCAGGCGGTTCATAGGGCAGGGCAAAGATACGGGCCTTATTATCCTTATTGCCGTAGAACTGGATACCGCTGCCCTTGGCCACATGGGGATCATAGCCTTCCCGGTAGCGCCATAGGGTTTCTTTGCCATCAACAACTGGCCAGCGCAGGCCGCGGGATTTGTGGTAATCATCAAAGCTGCCTAACTCATGGCCTTTTTTGGGGCCTTGTAGGCCAAAGAGGCGGTACTCCTCGTAGATGCCTTTTTGCAGGTAATAACCGAAATGATCCATCTCGTCGCTGTCATAGACATTGCCGACGGCATCGGTAACCTTTTGTTTGGGAAATTTATCGATCTGGCCATTGGCAAAGAGGATGTCGTACAGAGTTTTGCCACGATACTCTGGTTTTTGGGCAATAAGATCCTCTGGCCATACCTCTTCAACTTTGAACCGTTTGGAGAATTCCACCAGCTGCCAGAGGTCACTCTTGGCCTCTCCTGGGGGTTTAACCTGTTGCCGCCAGAACTGAGAACGCCGTTCAGCATTACCGTAGGCACCTTCTTTTTCTGCCCACATGGCGGTGGGTAGCATGAGATCAGCGGCCATGGCTGTGACAGTAGGGTAGGGATCGGTGACAACAATGAAGTTTTCTGGGTTGCGATAGCCGGGGTAGGCCTCATCGTTAAAATTGGGCCCGGCCTGCATATTATTATTACACATCACCCAGTAGGCATTGAGCTTGCCATCCTTAAGCATTCTGTTTTGCAGGACAGCATGATAGCCAACCTTACCGTTCAGGGTACCCTTGGGCAGTTTCCAGATTTTTTCAGTAAAGGTTCGGTGGGCCTCTTTTTTGACCACCAGGTCAGCAGGGAGGCGATGGGCAAAGGTGCCAACCTCGCGGGCAGTACCACAGGCAGAAGGCTGGCCGGTTAAGGAAAAGGGGCCATTGCCAGGCTCAGAGATCTTACCGGTGAGCAGGTGGATATTGTAGATCAGGTTATTGGCCCAGGTGCCACGGGTATGCTGGTTAAAGCCCATGGTCCAGTAGGAGACAATTTTGCGTTTGGGGTCAGCGTACATCTTGGCCAACTCCACAAGATTTGCCTCTGGCACACCTGTTTCCTTGGATGTTTTTTCCAAGGTGAATTGCGAGATGAATTTTTTATACTCAGCAAAGGTGATATCCTTGCTGCCGCCAGCCTTTTTGGCGTTCTTGGCAGCCTTTTCGCGGGGATCCGTGGGGCGCAGGCCATAACCGATGTCGGTGTTGCCCTGCTTGAAGGTGGCATGCTTGGCAACAAAGTCCTCATTGACCGCATTGTTCTGGACAATATAGTTGGCAATGAAGTTGAGGATGTAAAGATCGGTCTGGGGCTTGAAGGTTAGGGTGAGATCAGCTAATTCATAGCCCCTGTTTTCAAAGGTGGAGAGTACTGCCACCTTGACATGGGGAGCAGTGAGGCGGCGGTCGGTGAGGCGTGACCAGAGAATGGGGTGCATCTCAGCCATATTGGAACCCCAGAGCACAAAGCCATCGGCATATTCCAGGTCATCATAACAGCCCATGGGCTCATCTGAGCCAAAGGTACGGATAAAACCAGCCACGGCCGAGGCCATACAGTGGCGGGCATTAGGGTCAAGATTATTGGAGCGAAAACCTCCCTTTATGAGCTTAGAGGCGGCATAGCCCTCAAAGATCGTCCATTGGCCGGAGCCAAACATACCCACTGACGTCGGCCCTTTTTTCTTGATGGCTTCTTTAAATTTAACGGCCATAATATCAAAGGCCTCATCCCAGCTCACTGGGGTAAATTCACCCTCTTTATCATACTTGCCGTTTCTCTTGCGTAGCATTGGGGTCTTCAGGCGATCCCTGCCATACATAATCTTGGAAAGAAAATAGCCCTTAATACAGTTCAGTCCACGATTAACCGGGGCATCGGGGTCACCCTGGCTGGCCACCATGCGGCCATTCTTGGTGCCTACCAGCACAGAACAACCCGTGCCGCAGAAACGGCAGGGGGCCTTGTCCCAGCGAATATCCAGATCCCCCTCTTTGGCTAACGCCTCGGCCTTGGGAATGGACATACCGGCAGCCACCGCAGTAGCAGCAACGGCATTGGCCTTGATGAATTTACGCCTGGATAGCTTCATACTTTTCTCCTTGCTTTGTTTTTATCTGTGACCATCTAACTGGAAACTGTCGTTACGAATCTTCTTCGCAGTGTTGGTATACCAGGGTGGCAGACAGCACCCCCTTAATCTGGTGCAGGTTCAACACCGCATCACTGGTTTTTTTGTAATCCTCATCCTCAACGGTGACCACTATACGGCCATTCTCTTTGACACCATGGATCTCCGCACCTGGCATGGTGGAGATTTCAGCCTGAATCAGAGCAGCATCCTCAGGTCGGGCATGCACAACAACTCCAGCAATATTCATCTGTTCATCCTTTGGTAGATTGTTTGTTAGAGAGCGGCTGCGCCTGTTCGTTTGATACCGCTATTACATAGTGCCATCTATTGTATGGATTTCTGAGGCAAAAATCAAACGAGATAAATTTTATCAAAAAAAGAAGTAATAGTAACTATTATCTTTTTAGGGAGATGGCCTGGGTAGGACATTGGCGTAGGCAGGCTCCACAACCAGTGCAGGTGGAAGCAGAGATGACCGGCGGGCCAAAGCCTGCCAGTTGGGGAGGAAAGGAAATAGCACGGGACTCACATTCATCGCCGCAGAGACGACAGAGAGTGCCATGCAGAGCCAGACAGCTTTCCTTAATTACGGCAATATAGTCCCAAGGCTTTTCCGCTGACAAAAGGGCCTGGGGTGTACAGGCTGTGAGGCATTTCCCGCAGAAGGTACACTCCCCTTTGCCGAAATCAAGGAGAGGGTAGTTGAATTTATCCGTGGAGATAATATGGTTAGGGCAGGCGGGGATGCAGTCATGACAGCGAGTACAGGCGGCAAAGAAAAGCTCTGATTTCAATGCCCAGGGAGGCCGGATCTCGGTTTTGCCGCGTTTAAAAAATTCTCGACGTGTTGTGTCCATGGCTCCATTTCCCAGGTAATTACAAGCCTGCTGTTACATAGCGGATAGCCACCAGCAAAATGATGATGGCCAGCAGCAGTTTGATACGTTTTTCTGGCACGTGTTTTTGCAGGCGGGCGCCAAGGTTCATGCCGAGCAGACCACCAATTCCTAAGAGAATGCCAAGCTGCCAGTTTGGTGGGGCGGTGAGACCGTTATAGATGGGGAGCCAGCTGTAGACAGCAACCCCACAAATGGAGGCGATGAAGGTGGCAAAGAGGGTGGCCCCGGCTACGGTGTAGACTGGCATGCCTAAGATGGAAACACAGAATGGCATAATAAGGGCACCGCCACCAATACCGTAAATACCGCCAATAATGCCGATGAACAGGCTGTATCCCCCTAATAGTACTATGTTTACCCTGATATCGTTGCCCTGAAAGGTGTAGGTGAGGGAGCTGGCCTCACGATAGATGTTATTGATGCTATAGTCTGTAGCAGGAGCATGGTGTTGACCTGGTTGCTGGCGAGCGGTCTTAAGGAGACGGCTGCCAAGATAGAGGAGTACGCAGCCCACAAAGAGTTTGAAGGTGGCTGGATCTGGTAGAAAGCGCAGACGGATATAATAGCCGATGAGAATACCAGGCAGGGTGGTCAGGGCAATAAGCCAGGCCAAGGGCCAGATCATTCTGCCTTGTTTATGGTAGCTGGAGATACCACCAGGGCAACCAATGATATTGTAGAGGAAATTGGTGGCAGATACTGAGGGTGAGGAGAAGCCGAGAATCGAAACCTGAAACGGCAGCAACAGAAAGGCCCCTGACACCCCGGCCATGGAGGTAAAAAAAGAGATGACAAAGCTGATCAGTGGCATTGACCAGAGGGGGAGAAGTAGGGCGGCGTCAGTCATTACGGTTTCCGGTTACAGTTTACGGTTCAAGGAAAAGCTATCTATTTAGATAACATCCATAAACCGGCAACTGTCAACCGGAAACCGGTAACTGTCGTTTTCTATTTCAACGCCCGCTGCATAATTGCATAGCTGCGATCCACCATAGTACGTGGTTCAACCAGCAGACCAGCCTGGATCATGGCATTATCATGAATTTGTCCCACCACACTGGCGGCAAAGGACTCATCCTTGGTGCGCATGGTGGCAAGATCTTTAATAAGGGCATGGCTGGTGTTAATCTCCATGTTCTTGGTAGAGATTTGGTGTTCCTGATTGGTGGCATTCATAATGCGCTCCATGGAGGAGGTGAACATACCGTCAGGGTTAACGATGATGGCTGGGCTGTCCACCAGGCGGTGAGATGCCAGGACGTCTTTTACCTTGTCACCTAAAGTCTCTTTCATCCATTTAATCAGGGAGTCGGCCACCGCAGATTCCATGGCCTCAGTTTTTTCCCCCTCCTCAGTACTTTCATCACTCTCCTTCTCAGGCAGCTCAAGATCAGCACGATCGGCAGAGACCATTTTTTTATCGTCAAACTCACCAAGATGACTGAAGACAAAATCGTCAATGGGCTCCATGGTATAGAGCACCTCAATATCACCCTTTTTGAAGGCCTCTAAATAGGGGCCAGCCTCAATGGCATCACGGTTGGGACCATTAATATAATAAATATCCTTTTGATCCTCAGCCATGCGTTCAACATACTCGGCCAGGGAAATTTGTTTGCCTGGCTCTGATTTGGATGATTCAAAACGGAGCAGTTTTGCAATGGCATCACGGTGCATAAAGTCACTGGTGGCACCTTCTTTGAGGAAAATACCAAAGGTTTTCCAGATTTTTTCGTAGGTCTCGGGTTCTTTTTTGGCCAGTTCTGCCAGGTATTTAAGGAACCGGCTGGTGATAATTTTATTAATTTTGGCTACCAGGGCACTGTCTTGCAAGGCCTGGCGCGAAATATTCAAGGGTAGATCTTCACTGTCAATGACACCTTTGACAAAACGCATCCATTCGGGCAGGATCTCTTTGCTCTGCTGCTCGATTAGGATTTTCTGGCAGTAGAGACTGACACCAGGCTCCATGCGGCCAAAACCCATCTCCTCAAAATTATCCTTGGGAACATAAACCAGGGACTTAATGGCAAGGGGCGCATCAGCAGAGAAGTGGAGGTGACAGAGCGGGTCATCACTGGCATTGGCGATAAACTTGAAAAATTCGTTGTACTCCTCATCTTTAATATCAGATTTTGATTTGGACCAGAGAGCCTGAACTGTATTGACCTCATCTCCCTTAATTTTAATAGGGAAAGAAACAAAATTGGAGTATTGGGTGATGATCCGCTTGATATCATATTCAGATGCATAATTATGGGCATCCTCCATGAGTTCCAAAACGATCTTAGTGCCGCGATGCAGGCCTGAGCAGGCTGACAGGGTGTAGCTCCCGTCGGCAGTAGACTCCCACTGATATCCTTCGGCATCTGGCTGAAAGGAGCGCGACTGCACCGTTACCTTGTCGGCCACCATGAAGGCAGCATAGAAACCAACACCAAACTGGCCAATAAGGTTGACGTCTTTTTGGGCGGCATCAGCCAGCTCAGTTAGAAAGGTGCCTGAGCCAGAATGAGCAATGGTGCCCAGATTTTTTTCTAGTTCATCCTTGGTCATACCAACGCCAGTGTCAGTAATGGTCAGGGTGTGGGCTTCTTCATCAAAGCTGATGTTGATCTCTAAAGGGGCGTCCTTATCAAAGACCTCACCATCCAATAATTGCTGGTGGCGAAATTTTTCCAGGGCATCGGCACTATTAGATACCAGCTCTCGCAGGAATACTTCTTTTTCGGTATAGAGGGAGTGAATAACAATATCAAGAAGCTGTTTAACTTCCGATTTAAATTCTTTGGTTTCTGCCTGTACTTCGCTCATTGATGTTCCTTCCAAGGTAATTATTTGCTAGTTATTCTGGTGGGTTTGGTCGTTATTTTTCCCACCAAGCTATCACTAATAATTTGTGTTAAATAGATACGGCGAGAAAAAATAAGCATAAAAAAAATGGTGTCAAGCGAGAAAATAGCAGAAGATCATGTTGACAAACCCATTATTTATTTAGATAATTTGTTTTCGTATACCACGTCGTCCTGGGGGACAAAACTAAGTGTAGGGAGTAGATTTTGGAAGATATTAAAGTTACTGATCGATATGTCCTGGTTATGGATGATGAGGCCACCATTCGTCAGCTCCTTGAGGATTCGTTAAGCTACCTGGGTTATAATGTTACTACTACCACCTGTGGCGAAGAGGCCATTGAGGCCTATTCTAATCGCCGGGAAGAGGGTGGTAAATTTGATGCAGTTATTATGGATCTCACTGTGCGTAATGGTATGGGTGGCCAGGAAGCAGCCCTGGCGATTATCCAGAAATATCCTGATGTGGTGATGATCGCTGCCAGTGGCGACAGTAATGATCCGGTTATTCAGCAGCCAGAGCCCTATGGGTTTGTCGAGAGTATTGTCAAACCATTTAATCTTGGTGAATTAACTGCCAAGATTCGTAGTTTAGTTGGTGCCTGATTTTTCTCGTATTCCTGCTCTCTCCTTCCTTCTCTTCATCTGTCTGGGTCTGCCCATGGCCAGTCTGGGTTATCGGCCCGTTGCTCAGCGCTACTCCCCATAATTTGCCTAGTGATTCCCGTTGACATTTTCCCAGAGCCACTGGTATGGTGGTGGGTTTTAAAATTGTATAATTAAGCCGAATCTGTTGCGGTTATGTCGTTTTTTGTAGCGGTGAGCTGCGTAGAAATAAATCGTGGAGAATAGATAATGTCAATTCGTGAAGATGCCATTAATGGCACCATAACCCCTATCTTTGAGGCTTGCGCTCGTCGTGAGGGGATAAGCCCTGAAGTACTTATGGCCGGTGTGGCCAATGGCACCATTGCCATTCCCAAAAATATTCACCATGATTTTGCAAATGTCATGGCGGTGGGGAAGGGGTTGTCCACCAAGGTTAATGCCAATATCGGTGCTTCCCGAGATTTACCCGAGGCCAAGCAGGAGCTGGAAAAGCTAGAAGTCTGTCTTAATGCTGGTGCAGATACGGTTATGGATCTCAGCATGGGTGAAAACATCAACGATGTGCGGCGTGGTATCCTGGAGAACTGCCCTATTCCATTAGGTACAGTACCAGTTTACCAGATTGTTGCTGATGTGGTGGAGAAGGAGAACAAGCTCATTGGTGAGGTTACCTGGGAGCAGATGCGTTCCTGTATCGAAGAGCAGGCCCGGGATGGCGTCGATTTTATGACCATTCACTGCGGCCTGACACGTAGCGCCTTGGCCCAGGTCAAAAATGATGAACGTCTCATGGGTGTGGTTAGCCGGGGGGGATCCTTTACTATTGAATGGATGAGCCATAATAAAAAGGAAAATCCTTTTTTCGAGCATTATGATGAGATCCTGGCCATTCTAAAAGAGCATGAGGTAACCATTAGCTTAGGTGATGGTCTGCGGCCTGGTTGCATTGCTGACGCCACTGATCGTGGCCAGGTTCAGGAGCTTATCCATCTTGGTGAGCTGACCCAGCGTGCCTGGGATGCTGGGGTACAGGTAATTGTTGAGGGTCCTGGTCATATGCCTATGGATCAGATTCAGGCCAACATGTTACTGCAGAAACGTCTCTGTCACGGGGCACCGTTTTATGTCCTTGGCCCCCTGGTGACTGATATTGCACCTGGATATGACCATATCACCGGTGCCATTGGTGGTGCCATTGCTGCTGCGGCCGGTGCTGATTATCTTTGTTATGTTACGCCGGCAGAGCATTTGAAGTTGCCCAGTGCAGATGATGTTCATGAGGGCGTCATTGCCTCGCGTATCGCGGCCCATGCAGCTGATCTCGTCAAGGGCGTCCCTGGTGCCATGGATAAGGATCTTGCCATGGCTAAATGTCGTAATAAGTTGGACTGGAAGGGGCAGATCGATCAGTCCATTGATCCAGTCAAGGCAGCCCATTACCGTGAACTAGGTAATTCCTATAAGGGCGACGCCTGCTCCATGTGTGGTAACTACTGCGCCATAAAGGTGTACAAAAAGGCCACCATGCCTGGTCGTTGCCCCACTGAAATTGATAGTGAGAAGTAAGGAAAGTTTCTGGTAGGGAGACTTGACTACACTATCCTTCTTCTGGAGGTTATTATGGATGGTTTTATGAGTTCATTGCTGGAATTTTGGACGAATACCAATATTCCCCAGCAGTTGTCTGATGTAGATGTCAAGGGGTTATTCACCAATCCCTGGGTGTTGGTTCCTCTCATCGTCCAGATTGGCTGGTGGGTTTATAAAATGGCCATCAATAACATCATCATGCTGGCCTTAGCTGTTGGGCTGTGGATCTTCACCGGTACGCCTTATGCCCAAGATCTTGTCGTGGATGGTGAATTGCAACCTGGCAAAATCATACCAGTGGCTGGAGTGGGTTTAGGTGCCATTATGGTGGCTATTTATATCTTTTTTATGCGTGGTGATTAAGTTGGTGTTTCGGTGAACATCTTACAGGAAATGTACGATGTGCTGCTTGCCCATTTCGGGAGGCAGAATTGGTGGCCGGCCGACAGCCCCTTTGAGGTTTTAGTGGGGGCTGTCTTGACCCAGAATACCAACTGGGGCAATGTCACCAAGGCCTTAGATAATCTCAAGGCAGAAAATTTTCTCTCCTTTGCCGCCCTGGCTTCCCTTCCCCAAAAGCAGCTTGCTGCCCTGATCCGCCCTTCAGGCTATTATAATCTTAAGGCCAGCCGCCTGCAAAATTTGCTCCAATGTATTAATGACGAAACAGAGGGCGATCTTGAGCTGTTTTTTGATCAAGATGTAGATGCTTTGCGCCATACCCTGTTAGGGGTCAAGGGTATTGGTCCGGAAACAGCTGACTCTATCATCCTTTATGCGGCCCAAAAACCGGTCTTTGTGGTGGACACCTATACCCATCGTTTTTTGAGTCGTCATGGTCAGATAGGCGAAGAAAGTAGTTACTACGAAATACAGGAGGTTATGACTTCCTCATTACCCATGGAAACAGCTCTCTATAATGAGTACCATGCCCTCATCGTCTGTCTGGGTAAGGAGTTTTGTCGTAAAAAAAATCCCCGTTGTCAGGCGTGCCCACTGCGAGATTTTACCCCCCTCTACTTAGAGGAAGACACCTTCTAAGGAGGGAAGCTATGGATACCCTTGCACCGGAGTATATAAATATTATCTGGGTGGGAGCTGCTTTTGTCGGCGGCTTTGTGTTTAAGCTGCTTAAATTACCGCCCATGATCGGTTTTTTAGTTGTCGGTTTTGTGCTCAACTTTATGGGACTTACCGGAGGAACCATAAAGCTGGAGGTTCTGGCCGATTATGGTATCATTTTGTTGCTCTTTACCATTGGTCTTAAACTGGATCTGAAGAGTATGACCCGACCGGAGATCTGGGCTGGCACCACCCTCCATGTCTTTTTCTGCGTCATTTTTTATAGTTTGCTCATCCTGGCTGGTTCCACCTTGGGCCTGGCCGCCCTCACCGGTCTCGATTTTAACCAGGCCCTGCTGCTTGGCTTTGCTTTGAGTTTTTCCAGTACCATCTTTGCAGTAAAGACCCTGGAGGAGAAGGGTGAGATGAGTGCCCTGCATGGCCGCATTGCCATTGGTATCCTCATCATGCAGGATATCCTGGCTGTACTCTTTATTACTTTTTCCAAGGGCGAGTTTCCTTCACTCTGGGCCCTGGCTCTGCCGCTGCTGCTGGCAGGTGTGCGGCCCCTCTTCTTTTATATTATGGATCGCAGCGGTCATGGTGAGTTACTCATCCTGGCTGGTTTTTTTGTCTCCATAGTTATTGGTGCCACCAGTTTTACCCTGGTGGGGCTCAAACCAGATCTTGGTGCCCTGGTTTTTGGTGTTCTGGTTTCCGGCCACCCTCGTGCCTCTGAAATGTCTAAGTCTCTCTATGGCTTTAAGGATCTTTTTTTAGTCGCCTTTTTTATGAAGATAGGCATCTTTGCCCAGTTGGCCTGGAGCCAGGCCTTTCTTGCCTTGGCTTTGGTGGTATTCATACCTGTGAAATCTGTTCTTTATATGCTCGTGCTGTGTCGCTTTAAGCTGCGGGCCAGAACAGCCTTCCTCTCTTCCTTGGTATTGTCAAATTATTCCATCTTTGGTCTGCTGGTGGTGGGTATTTCCAGCAAACAGGGTTGGTTGGGGCCAGAGTGGTTGGTCATTCTCTCTCTGGCTTTGACTTTTTCCTTTATTCTTGGGGCGCCTCTTAATAGTCAGGCCAATGCCCTGTATGATCGCTTCACAGCGAAATTGGCTCGTTTTGAGAGGAATGGAGAGCATCCTGACGAGGTGGCAGTGGATGTGGGTCAGGCAGCCATCCTCATTTTTGGCATGGGCCGCGTGGGTATGGGGGCGTATGATACGGCATTTGCCCGACATGGTGATAGGGTTCTGGGGTTGGATTTTGACCAGGCAACAGTTGATACACATAGACAGGCAGGCCATCAGGTAATATTGGGGGATGCCACTGATTTTGATTTTTGGCATAAGGTGAATCTTGCTGGCGTGCAGCTGGTGATGCTGGCCATACCCAACCATCGCGCTAACATGTTTGCCCTGCAGGAGTTGAAGCAAATTGGCTTCCAGGGCCAGGTGACCGCCACCGCTCTTTTTGATGATGAGCTCAACGAGTTATTGGCTGCTGGTGCATCCACCGCCTATAATATTTATGCCGAGGCTGGAGCTGGCTATGGTCATCATGTCTGTGCTTCTTTGGGGAAAGGAGAGCAATAGAGTATGGATATCACCCACCTATTTCCAAACTATCCGCAAAATATCAGGCGCCGTTTATTGCGTGATATTATAGGCGTGCTTTTGCTCACCACCTTGCTCATTATTGCCACCAGTGCCTACCTTGGTCTGACCATGCGGCGGGACATTTCGTCCACCATCATCACTGACACCACCACCATAGTTAAAAAGAGGTTTAGGCAGTTTACTGATCCTATCGAGACCACCTTGCAGATTGGCCGGCAATGGGGTGAAGCAGGAATGTTTGCCAGCCTGGATGAACAGGGCATGATGCGTCTGCTTGTTCCTGTCTTGCAGGCCTATCCCCATATATCTGCTGTGATGCTGGCCGATTCCAATGGTGGAGAATTTTTTTTGCATCGAGAGAAGGACTCCTGGAAGAGTAGGCGTTTTACTTCCCTGAATGAGGGAGGAGGTACGGCGCAGTGGCGCCAGTGGCGCGATACAAGTAAGGCGGACAAAAGCTGGCAGGAACATTTGCAATATGATCCCCGCTCTCGGCCCTGGTTTGCTGAGGCGGTGGCAGGCAGAGATGAGATATTCTGGACCGAGCCGTACATGTTTTTCACTGCCGGTAAGATCGGTGTCACCGCTGCCATTTCCTGGTCAAGCCAGGATGGGGTAGACCAGGTTTTGGCCCTGGATCTATTACAGGAAGATTTACTGAATTTTTTGAATAGTCTGGGGGTGGGTAAAAACGGTCATATCATTCTCATTGAGCGAGACGGCTCAATTATTGTCCATAATCAGGCCACGCAGTTGCGACAGAGCAGTGGGCCTGTCACCCGGGCCATGGAGCTTTGGCAGGCAGATGAGCGTGGAGAGAAGCAAGCCCTGGAATTTAGCAGCGCCGGTCAATCATGGTGGGCCGGGTTTTCTCCGCTGGACGGAGCAGATGCCTCTTCCTGGGTGGTGGTTATTGTGCCTGAAAAAGAGATCATGGCTGATGTGAAACAGCGTTGGTTGCAGTGGGGCCTGGTTGCTCTTTTGGTTATTGGTGGCGGTGTTGTCTTTGCCTATCGGCTGGTGGCAAAATACAGCTATCAGCTCCGTGATCTACCGCGGCAGAACATCAGTAACCAGAATCTGGAAAATGAGTTGCGTAGCCTTATTGAGGCCGGGGAAAGCGCTTCTCTGGAGTTTAAATCCACCATGCGTACCAACCTGAAAACAGGAAAAAAGGGCAAGGAGATTGAATTGGCCTGGCTCAAGGCGGTGGTGGCTTTTATGAATTCAGATGGTGGTATTTTACTCATTGGTGTTGAGGATGACGGCACTATTATGGGCATTGGTGCTGATAATTTTGCCAATGAGGATAAGGTTCGCCTTCATTTTAAGAGCCTGATCAGCCATCATATCGGCCCGGAATTTGTCCGATTCATTCAACTCAAAATTTGTCTGCTTGAGGGCAAGATGCTTTTGATCATTGAGTGTGAGCGAGTACGTCGGCCTGTGTTCTTAGTGGTGGGCAAAAACGAGGATTTTCTGGTGCGTTCTGGTCCGTCCAGCATGAAAATGTCCATGAGCCAGATGATTAAATATATTGAAGGGCGCATATGATTTAGGATACCTTTAATAAGGCATTCTTGTTTCAGACTTTTTACAGAGGAATGTATCATGCAGAAAAAAATTCTCGTTGCCCTGAATGGTTCCAGCCTTGATAACTGGAGTTGTGAGTATCTGCTTTCCGGTCTTTTTGCACAACAGCACGATATCCTTTTTCATCTGGTTACTATCATTCCCTTCCATAAGGCCTCGGCTTCTATGGCCTTGCTGGGCGATTTGGAGTCAGTGGCTAAGACTGACAAGGGGGCAGTGCAGAAAAAAGTCACAGCGCAGCGCCACTTGGAGTCTCTTGCCCGCAAATTTTATGCAGCAGGTTTCAGCGAGGAGCAACTGGAGTTGGAGTGTAAATTTGGTTTTGGCACCTCTTCTGCCACCCTGAGAACCATGGGTCAGAAGGGGATGTATGATGCCTTGTTGCTCAGTAAAAGAGAGATCCCTGCCCTCCTCAAGTTTGTTTCCGGCTCTATCTCCTCGGAGATCATGGAGAAGAATCATAGTCTACCCCTGTGGATCGTCAATGGTGCACCTGGGGGTGATAAATTCCTGGTACCGGTGGATTGTAGTCAATATTCGCTGGCTGCGGTGGATCATCTCGGCTTTATGCTGCAGAACAACCCTACCGCAGAGGTCACCTTGTTTCATTCCGGTGCCATGCTGGCTGCCGACCATATTTCCCCTAGAGAAGAGTTTCACGAGAAATGGGGCAAAGAGTGGTGTGATGAGCATCTGCGGGGCAATGATGATGGTCTCTTTCATTTCCATGCCTCGGAACAGGTACTGAAAGAGGCGGGCATCAGTGGTGATCGCATCCGGTGTCTGGAAAATACCAAGGGTGTTGAGCCCGCCCAGACCATTGCCAACCTGGCCCATGAAAAGGCCTTTTCCACCATTGTCATGGGCCGTAGGCCAGAGAAAGACAAGGGCATTTTCAGGGGTGTTTCCGACCGGGTATTGGCGAATGTAACAGACGTAGCAGTCTGGCTCGTCGGCTGAAAAAGGCGTGTAGGCACGGTATCTGGTCGCGTCTGGCACTGCCGATATAGCTTTACTATTATCGGCAGTGCCAGCCACACCTACACGCCTTTTTCCTTGGCTCGGATTTCTTTGTTTTTCAGGCTATGAAAATATGGGGTAGTCTGCTATATTTTTGGCTTAATTTTTCAACCTTTAACCTTCACTCTCTGGGAATTCCCTATGGGCCTTCTTTCTGCTTCTGCCACCTTTGTGCGCTATCAAGTGCTTGGTGATCCTCCGGCTAATTTTTGGGATCTTGTCGCTGATAAGGTGTCGCGCTTTGCCTTTAAAGATATTGATGACACCTATGATGAGTTTTCAATCGGCTGGGTATCGGTGATGAATATGTTTGATGCCGAATTTGCCTATGCCTCCTATGGGGTGGCGGACTATGTCTGCCTGACCATGCGGGTGGATGAGCGTAAGGTGTCGCCTAAGGTGCTTAAGAAATTTTGCCTTAAGGAGGAGGAGCGCATTAAACGAGAGCGTCAAATTCCCAAGCTTAATCGCCACCAGAAGTTGGAGATCAAAGAGAATATGCAGCTCATGCTGATGAAAAAAGCTGTACCAGTACCTGCTACCTATGATCTGATTTGGAATCTAAGTGATAGCTCGTTGCTCTTTTTTTCTACTAACCAAAAGGCCCAGGAGCTGTTGGAGGATTTTTTCAAGGATACCTTCGAACTCCATCTCATGCTCCAGGTTCCCTATAATCTGGCTGAATCAATGCTTGATACTGCTGGACGTCAGGCCCTTGCTAATATTTCACCGGCGGTACTTGTCTAGCACCTTTGACGGGAATATTATTTAGGAACGGCATAAGTGACTTGTAGATAATTGTAACATAGTCATTTTACACAAATTTCCCTAGCCTTGTTTTTTATGGCAGTAATTACGGAGTAAGTCACTAATGGATCTCGTTGACCTGATTGTTGAAAAGCGTTTCTTGGGCCAAGAATTTCTCTCCTGGCTTTGGTATAAGAGTGAGGAGCGTGGTGGCACTGTGCTGGTGGAAGAGAGCGGTGAGGATATCCAGCTCATCTTTGAAAAGCATATGCTGTTGGAGTATGGCGAGGGTGAATCTCTGGAAAAGGTGGTATGCCAGGGGTTACAGTCGGAACTCAAAGAGGCTCGCACCGGCCTGCGCCAGGGTAAGAAGCTTGAGCAGGCTCGTATTCACATGGTTCGTGGTGAATATGAATGGCATATGACTATCAAGGCCAGCCTGCTAGAGTTTCGCTCGGTGAAGGTGCCAAAGACTTTAGATAGTGCCGATGAGGGTGATGACGATGAGGCTGTTGAAGGACGCCTTCTGGATCGCATCGGTATGCTGGAGACAGCCTATAAGACCATTGACCAGCTTTTGCTGCAGTTTATTAAGATACGGATCAGTAGCCAATGGCCGGAAGAATTATCACGGCTGAGTGCCTGGATTCATAAGGGGTAACCCAATAAAGGAGGATGTCGAATGGCGAAAATACTCATCTCTATTGCTGTTGGTTTACTACTTACCGCCTGTTCTGGTGGAGACGACAAGGGTGATATAGAGAAATTGACTGATAAGACCGCAGATAAATTGACCCACTCGATAAAAGATCCTCTGGATAAGGCCAGACAGGCCGCCAAAGCAGTCGAAAAGAAGTATGCCAAGGAAGAGTAATGGAATTTGAAATTGTAATTGGGTTGGAAATTCACGCCCAGATGAAGACTAAATCAAAGATTTTTTGCAACTGTACCACTGAGTTTGGCCGACCACCCAACAGCAATACCTGTCCGGTCTGTCTAGCTATGCCTGGGGTTTTGCCGGTATTGAACAAGCAGGTGGTGGAGTTTGGTATCCGACTGGGGCTGGCCACCAATAGCCAGATAACCCGTACCAATCAGTTTGCCCGCAAGAATTATTTTTATCCTGATTTGCCTAAGGGCTATCAGATCTCCCAGTTTGACCTGCCCATCTGTGAACATGGCCATGTGGATATTGAGGTGGATGGCACAAGCAGTCGTATCGGTCTCACCCGTATTCATATGGAGGAGGATGCCGGTAAGTTGGTCCATGACGATAGCGCCCCCAAGAGCTATGTGGATTTGAACCGTGCTGGTACGCCGCTGCTGGAGATTGTCTCCGAGCCTGATATCCGTTCACCAGAGCAGGCAGTTGCCTATCTTCGCAAGCTACACGCCATTGTTACCTATCTGAATATTTGTGATGGCAATATGCAGGAGGGCAGTTTTCGCTGCGATGCCAATATCTCCTTGCGTCCCATGGGCCAGGAAGAACTTGGCACCCGTACTGAACTGAAAAACATGAACTCCTTTCGTAATGTCCAGCGCGGATTGGAGTATGAGGTTCGCCGTCAGCGTGATATTCTCCTGGATGGTGGTGCCGTGGTTCAGCAGACCCTGCTCTGGGACCCGGACAAGAACCAGACCAATGCCATGCGTGGAAAGGAAGAGGCCCATGATTACCGCTATTTCCCCGACCCTGATCTGGTACCGGTGGTTATTGATGATGAGTGGATTGCGCGGGTGGAAGAATCATTACCTGAGTTACCAGAACAGCGCTGTCAGCGTTTTCAGGATAAGATTGGTTTATCAGCCGATGCGGCGACAATCCTTACCTCTGAGCGCGCTCTGGCTGATTATTTTGAGGGGGCCATGGCTGTCTATCCTAATGCCAAGAAACTGGCAAACTGGATTATGACGGAAGTTATGCGGGAGATGAAGGGCAAGGAGGGCATGTCCATCGCCACTTTTCCGGTCAGCCCTAAGGATCTCGGTGGGCTGTTGGCCATTATGGACAAGGGGACTATCAGCGGCAAGATTGCCAAGACCGTCTTTGAGGAAATGATAGCCTCTGGTAAAGATAGCGAGACCATCGTCAAGGAAAAGAACCTGGTTCAGGTCAGTGACGAGGGCGAGATTCTGCAGATGGTGCAGGAGATCATTGCTGCCAATCCAGATCAGGTTGGTCAGTTTAAAGAGGGCAAGACCAAGCTCATGGGCTTTTTTGTTGGTCAGCTTATGAAGGCCTCCAAGGGTAAGGCTAACCCCAAGATGGCTAATCAGTTGTTTGGTAAGGAGTTGAAAAAATAACTCCTTATCAAGGAGTTTGGCAATTTCTTGGTTCCGGGGCTGCGATCCGGAGGTAGGGGTAATTCTCTCCGGATCGCGACACCACACTGCTTGCCTGCCTAAATTCACAAAAGAAAAACTCTGATCACGCGGCATTGCCGCTAAATAAAGGTACTGTTTGTCGTTTGTTCATTAAGGCAGGACTACGCAATGTGCTGAGCTACACTCCGAGAATGACCCCTACCTCCTCTGTTCGTGCCCGTGAGTAATAAATTTTCTGAGTTGCTCAATAGATAAGGCGGGTGGGAGCTGTTTTTTCGGCGTATTCAGCAATGTTTGTAGTTTTCGCATGGTTTACGACAGAAAAAGGGTACCGGGCAGTATCAATAATGTAGCTTGTGAGTACAGCTCACCGCAAAAAAGGATTTTTGCCATATGGCTGACAGCAGAGAAGGCCATCGTGACCGCTTGCGCCAGAAATTTTCTGAGCGTGGTATTACTGCCTTAAATGATGATGAGGTGCTGGAATTACTCCTCACCTTGGGTACACCACGGCGCAATTGTAAGAAAACAGCCCGCACTCTGTTGCAGCAATTTGGTTCCCTTGCGGCTGTTTTTGAGGC
>JAOZSN010000238.1 GCA_029939635.1 Deltaproteobacteria bacterium | reverse complement strand
GTATACTGCACAACGACCTTTTGCTGCTGCTGGCGACGGAGTTGATGAATACAATCCACCAGATAGCCGCGTAACTGTCCTGGTGAGGCAAAGCTCTCCAAAGGCATATCGCGCACCTTGAGGGCAAGTTCCACCTCAGAACGGGCCATGATCCAGTTGGCAAAATGATTGCGTTTGGCGTGGTAAAGAAGGGAGGCTTCAGGCAGACGACGCAGGGATTTTTCAAAGCTCCGAAAACTTGATGCCCAGCCTGCCAGCTTACCATCAGGAAAACGGAAGACAAAATCACCAAAACCAAGCTGACTCAAGAAAAAATCGTGCAGTCGACCCTCCAAATCTTCGGTGGCCTTATCAACAAAAACAGCTGGGATTTTTTCTACAACCTGCTGATTATCCTCCTCAGCACTAAGCATGAGCAGTGGCAGGTCATGGTTATCGGCCCGAATTTTAGACAGCAGGCGCTGACCAGCCAAGGGATCGACCTTGCATTTACGCAGAAAACGGCCATCAGAGATAACACAGAAGACAAATTCCTTGAACTTCTCATACAACTCCCAGGCCTGTTCATAACTGGTGGCTAATAAAATCTTGGGCCTGGCCCGCATCTTGAGAAGACGATGTTCCTCGTTAAGCCCCTCATCCAGCACATTCTGGGTCTGCTCCACCACCTCTTTATAGATAAGAGGCAAAAAATAAGAGGCATACTGGGGAGAATCTTCCACCAAGATAAGGACACGTACCTTGGCATTAGCTGTATCGGCCTCAACATTGAGATGATCTTCAACATTTTTGATGATGGAGAGAAACAGGGCAGAGTTCACTGACCAGGTAAAAAAATGATCTATGTCATCCCCGCAGGAGACCAGTTCTGGCCCCATGCGGGTAGCCTCCATGGAATGGGCCAGCAAGACTACTGGCACGTCTCCATGGAGTTTTTTTATCTCTCTGGCCAGCTCAAAGCCATCCATGTCATTAACCTGTGGCATGGTAATGACCAAATCATACCGACGTATATTGAGAAGATGAAGGGCATCTTTAGCACTGGAGGCCCAGCGCAGACGGGGGGGACGACTGAGGTTAAAACCATGAAACTCATGGATAATCCGGGCGGCTAAGCTGCCATCCTCTTCCATGATAAAAGCATCATACGGGCTGGATACCAGAAGAATATCACTGACCTTATTGCGCATAAGCTCATGATATACCTTGAATTGGGGATCTACACCAACATAGCTTTCCATAGGCAGGTGCCAGGGCTCAGGTGCCAGGGTCAAGCATTAAAAAAAGTGTCTTGACTGCCGACACCGGAAACCTGCTGTTTATTATTTATGATACTGCGAACCATTCATTATGGCGTAACTACGATAAAGCTGCTCTACCAACAATAGGCGAGCCATATCATGGGTGAATGTCATAGGAGAGAGGGAGAGGAGCAGATCAGCCCTCTGCCTCACCTCAGCGCTTAACCCTGTGGGCCCGCCAATGATAAAAGAAACTCTCTTTTCGCCCAAATTTTGCCACTTCTCACATTGGGCGGCAAACTCCTCAGAACTCATGCTCTTGCCGTGGGGATCAAGGCCCACAAGCAGGGTCGGTGAAGCAAGACGCGCCATAAGCTGCTGGCCCTCCTCGTCCTTATCAGGCGCACCACTCCGGCCCTTAATCTTCACCTCAACAATCTCGGCAGCCTTATTATAGCGCCGCAAGCGCTTAAGATAATCAGCCACCCCGTCTTGGATGTATTTTTCTTTGATCCGCCCAGGGACGATGATTTGCAGCTGCATCTTTTAAAAAATTCCTATAACCAACCAGTCTTTTCTTTCTCTGCCAATACCTTGCTTAAACCCTCACAAAAACGTTTATAGCCAATTTCCTGGTTAATACCGGGACAGGAGGCTGTAATGGCCCGAAAATTAGCCTCATCAGCAAGTATACTTTGATGTAAAGGCCATTGTGCACAGCGCCATGGCCGGCCGGGATGAACTGTACAGCCCTTATCATAAAAAATGCAATGGCCATCGACAATCTTCATCTGGATGGTGGAGCCAGTAACCCGTAGATAACGCTCTTTCACTTCATCAAAATCCATCTGCAAATGGTCACACATGCGTTTAACATCATCTTCATTCAGAGAAACCGTGGTTTCACCATGACAGCAATAGCCGCATTGCTGGCATTCAAATATTTTTTCTTCCATCCTATCCTCATAATCACACTTATGTCACCCTATACATGGCACAGGAAGCATAAACATTCGTATTTTCAATATTTTATACTAATTCCAAATTATTTATTACCAATTCCCCAGACTTGTACTTTATGTCACCCTATTCGAGGTACAGGAAAGACAAAAGCCTCTGACAGCAAGCATCTAGCAACAATACCCGAAAATATCCCACCATCACAACAGATCAACAGTACAGGATAGCAAGTAATGGGTAAAGACTTACAGACCTATCACCGAGGATTTGACAGCCAATTATTACCGTAATTCAAAGCTGTTCAAGCTTGATCCGATAACCTGAGATACTCGGAAAGGTTAACATACAGTTTAACTGAATTGGCTTAGGTTGACGATGCAAAGATGAAAGAATCTGTTTTGGCACCCTGTTAGCAAGTACAAATTGTAGATAGGAGGGGATATCCACTTCGCTGGCCTTGATCCTATTTCATGGTTGATTAAGTGATTATTGGTAATACTTGTCAGATGTGCCTTCGTTTTGGTCTTTTCAACAACCTGAAATAACAACTCAATTGGTATGGCCAAAAAACGCAGGGTGGTGGATCGTTTTTACCAAGCCTGCAATTACTGAAAATACGATTAATGTGTAAAAGTTTAGACCTAATCTGACATCGCTCTTAAAAAAGAGATGGTTCCCAGCCGTTGAAAAAGCAAGTATTCTAGGCCATCATAGCACAGACAACCTAAAATTTCTGTAATCAAGAAGAACAAGCATTTATGGCAATAGTG
>JAOZSN010000098.1 GCA_029939635.1 Deltaproteobacteria bacterium | reverse complement strand
CTAGCAACCTGCCAGATAATAATTATCAATATGATTGTCAACTTATTCTTCCTAGATCAAAATGTCATCATGGCATTTTGATTGGGGGGAGGGGTGATTCCCTTCTCTCCTCCTACTACTATAAACAACGGGTCGTCTCCGGGTTATCGAACTATTACTACAGAGCGAGGTGCTCGCCCCAATCCCTCTCCACTCCCTATCATCTTGATTCCGCCCCCTTGATCCCTGATATTAAAGCTGTATCCAGCCGAAACTATTCACAGAAATATTGGGCCGCAACCTTGCCAAACAGGGCATGAAAATGATACGATTATATCGTATATAATTCACGCCCTGCGCATTAGCAAGATTTAGATATGAGATTATTTTGACATACAAAATCATCGGCTTCACACTGCTGCAATGTATCCTTCTCATCTCGGCATTGGTACCACTGCAGGCCGCCCAGCATCCAGCCTCTTCCCCCCAAGATATTGTCGTAATTAACTCCAACCATAAGGGTTTCTCCGAGACGGAGGGGATGGTGGGTGCAGCCGTTGCCACAGGTGAACAGACAGCGAAACCCTCTATCACATTAATCACCCTTGCAGGCGTACTTTTGGCCACCCTGCTCATAGCCATCCTCAGCACCTTGCTTCGCCCTCTCTTTCGCGCCGAAAAACAACTCGTCTCTATCATCAATCGCAGTGTCCTCGGCATTACTAGCGCCTTTACCCTCTGCCTATTAATTGTAATGATGATTTACGAGTATCAGGAATATAAAAATGATATTCAGCTACGCCATCAAGAACTCCTAACGGCCAAGAAACAGACCTTGGTCCTCATTGTTGAGCAGGCCATTGACCAAATTACCTTTGCCAGAACAAGCAAAGCCCTGCCAAAAGAGAAATTACAGCAACACATCTTACAACGACTCAGCTCCATCTCTTTCATGGATGGTGCCGGCTATATCTTTGTGGTTAACTACGATGGTATAATGCTGGCCCACCCCATAAAACCAGAACTCATTGGTCAAGCAAGCATCCAAGTACAGGATCCAGATGGTATCCAGCCCCTTGCCCATGCCATCCGCAACGCTAAACAAGCTGGTGGAGGTTTTTTCTCATACAACTGGCCCAAGCCTGGTCAGGAAAAAACAGAACCAAAACTCTCCTATGCCCGAGGAGTGCAGGACTGGGGCTGGGCCGTGGCCTCAGGCCTCTATCTCGATGATATTTCCCTCCAGCTGGAAATGGAAAAAAAGCAGTACCGCCAAACTTTTTTGCAAAAGATGATCCTGCTGCTAGGCTCTGTCCTCCTGGGGCTGACCCTGCTCTACCTCATATCCCGCCGCCTGAGCCGCCAAATCGGCCATGAGATTGGTTCCCTTAAACAGGGCCTTGCTGAGCAAAATGGTGAGAACGGCAAACTGGCAGCAAACAGCTATCATATTCATGAATTTGCCTATATCGCCCTTGGTATTCGCCAGGCATTTACGGCCCAGGCCCAGGCCTCCGAGGAACTGACCCGCATCAAAATGGCCTTTGATGCCTCCAGTGATGCCATCGGTATTACCTCGGCCCGAGGCGAACCCCTCTACCAAAATGAGACGTTCACCCATCTTTTCGGCTATGACCTCCACGAGTTTCATGACTTTCACCCCTCTCTCCTCTATGCAGATCGCCGTTTGTCCCGCCAAGTTTTCCGCCACCTCTTAAGGGGTGAAAGCTGGCAAGGTGAGGTAGAGATGGTGGCCAAGGATGGTCGCCATCTGCCGATAGAACTTAAAGCCGATGCCATCTATGATGACAATGGTCGTGTGGTTGGAATCATTGGGGTTCACAACGACATTACCGCCCGTATTATGCGGGAAAAAAGAGAGTGGATGCTCACTGAACTGCAGCAGGAATTATTCAGCCCCGCCTCCCTGGCCCAAAAAATCAAACAGATTACCGATGCCGTAACTATTATGGTGGAGGCTGATTTCTGTCGCATCTGGCTCAACCAACCTGGAGATCTCTGTGACTCTGGCTGCATACATGGTCAGGAAAAAAGCGACTCCTGCGCCTGTCTAGATAAAGAACAGTGTCTACATCTTATCGCCAGCTCTGGGCGCTATACCCATATAGACAAGGAACCCCATCGCCGAATACCCTTTGGCTGCTATAACATTGGTCTTGTTGCGGCTGGTAGTGAAGATCGCATCCTCTCCAACGATGCCAGTCATGACCCACGTATCCACAACCAGAACTGGGCTGCGGAACTTGGCCTTATCGCCTTTGCGGCGTATCAACTCCACGATGGTACCGGTACCTGTATCGGTGTTCTGGCCCTCTTCACCAAATATTCCATTGATCCAGAAATTGACAGCTTTCTAGAGTCTATAGCCCTGTTGACCTCGCAGGTGGTGCTCATGAGCATGGCCAAGGACCAACTACTCGCCTCTCTAGCCGACAAAGAGAAAATCAACCAGGAACTAGAAAGACAGTCAACCATGGCCCAACAAATGGCAACAGAGGCTGAGATGGCCAGCCTTGCCAAGAGTGAGTTCCTGGCCAATATGAGCCATGAGATCCGCACCCCGTTAAATGGCGTCATTGGCATGAGTGGCCTGCTGCTGGATACTGCCCTTAATGATCGACAACGCCATTTGGCTGAAATTTCGAGATCAAGTGCCCGTTCGCTGCTGATGCTCATTAATGACATCCTTGATTTTTCTAAAATTGAGGCTGGCCACCTGGAGCTGGAAACCGCACCCTTTGATCTGCACCTCCTGGTAGAGGAGCTTACTGCCATCATGTCCTTTACCGCCCAGGAAAAGGGCCTCGGTCTTGAAGCCACCATTGACGCCGATGTGCCGACTCACCTGCAGGGTGATGCCATGCGTTTACGCCAAATTTTTACCAATTTAGTGGCCAATGCCATAAAATTCACAGAGACAGGCAAGGTCACTATACGTATCCGCTTGCACGCAAAAGACAGCAACGACGTTACTCTCCATTGCAATGTACGCGATACAGGTATTGGTATCCCACCAGAACAACAGACCTTGCTTTTCGATAAATTCGAGCAACTGGACCCATCAACCACTCGCAAATACGGCGGTACCGGCTTGGGCCTTGCTATCTGCAAAGAACTGGTGGGGCTAATGGCAGGAGAAATTGGTGTAAACAGTCAGCAGGGACAAGGTGCTAACTTCTGGTTTACCATGACCTTGACTCAAGCACCAACAGAGAACGCTGTAATGAACGCCCCCCAAACCGCTGACTTGACAGCCATGCCCACCGACCGGAAATACCACCTATTAGTGGTTGAGGACAATGAAGTCAACCAGATGGTTGCCGTGGGGCTTCTCGAACAGCTCGGACTCACTGTCCAGGTGGCCAACCATGGCCAAGAGGCGGTAGATCTTACTCGCGATCAGGAGTATGACCTGATATTGATGGATATCCAGATTCCGGTTATGGACGGCTATGAGGCCACCCGTATCATTCGCCAGCAGAGCCAGCAACTCCCGATAATAGCCATGACAGCCAATGCCTCCCAGGAGGATCGCCGCAAATGCCTGGGCACAGGCATGAATGACTACCTGGCCAAACCCATTGATGCCAGAGAGCTGGCCGCTGTAGTCCACAAGTGGCTGACCAAAACACACACACCCCACGACTCCCTACCAGTTCCTGAAGGCGAAACAGCTACAGCTGCTATCTTTAACCACCAGGAGCTGTTATCTCGCCTGTTAGGTAACGAAGAACTTGTAACTAAGGTCACCACCATCTTCAGGCGGGATACCGCCAAACTCCTTCCTCAGCTGGTTGCCAGCCTGGAGCAGGAAGATATGGCAACAATCCTGCAGGTGACCCATACCCTCAAGGGTTCTGCAGGCAATACCGGTGCCGAGACCATACAGCACCTAGCCCTTGAGATGGAAAATAGTGCCAAGGCAGGCAATCTCCAAGAAATCCAGCAGCGCCTCCCTGAAGTGGAGGCCCATTTTAGCCAGTTTTGTGAGATAATAGACGGAGGATGAATTTAAAAATGAACGTTGAACATCGAATGCTGAATATGGACTTTTTCAATATTCGATGTTCAAAGTTGGACGTTCGATGCTTGATGTTCATCTTTAACACATAGCTGTTTCCTGTCTCCCTCCATCGAACCATCAAAGAGCTGTGGATCTTTATATTCTTGACTTTTTTAAAAAACCACTTATTATATCGCAATATGGCGATATAGCCATAAGGAGTCTTTATGAAAAAATTTATCCGCGTAATGAAGGCATTGTCCGACCCCAACCGGGTACGGGTACTCAAGATATTGGAAGGGAAGACCCTCTGTGTCTGTGAGATCCAAGCCATCCTCGGCCTGGCCCAGTCCACCGTGTCCAAGCACATGAAGATACTGGAGGATGCTGGCTTAGTTGAACGCGAACGGCAGGGCAGTTGGATCATCTACTCCCAGGCCCAGTTACCAGAATCACCCTACAGCGTTGTTATGCTGCGAGAGTTACGGGGCTGGCTGGACGATGATGCCAGGCTGGCGGCCATGACCAAAAAATTGCCCGAAGCAGCCAAGTTACGAAGATAAGACAGGAATACTATTTCTTTTAAGAAAAACACCAATCGAATCCCAAAATGAAACCAATCCAACCCACCGGCAGCTGCTGAGCCAAACCAGATCCCTGCCAGGTGGCAGGCAAAAAACCATACTCAAACAAGCAGTATCTGGCCATAGCTGTTCTTGGTGCTGGTCTTTGGTACGTACTATATAAACAGCTCCTCCCCTTATCCCTTTTCCTGGCCCATGAGGTGCTGGGGCTGAGCAGGGGAAGCCACCTGGGCGAGGCTATACAGTTCTTCATCTATGACACCCCCAAGGTCATGATGCTGCTCACCCTCATCGTCTTTGTGGTGGGCATGATCCGCAGTTTTTTTACCCCCCAGCGCACCCGCCGCCTGCTGGCAGGACGAGCAGAATTTGCCGGTAATGGCATGGCCGCCCTACTCGGTATTGTCACCCCTTTCTGCTCCTGTTCAGCCGTGCCACTTTTTTTAGGCTTTGTCCAGGCTGGGGTACCCTTAGGGGTTACCCTCTCCTTTCTCATTGCCGCCCCCATGGTCAACGAAATTGCCTTGGTATTACTCTATGGTCTGCTGGGCTGGAAGGTGGCCGCTATCTACCTGACCACAGGTCTGGGCGTAGCCATTATAGCTGGTTGGGTCATTGGTCGCCTGGACATGGAGGAGCATATTGAAGATTGGGTGCAGGAGATGCGTCAGGGAGAAGCCCTGGTCATGGAGCAAAAGCTGACCGTGGCCGATCGGGTAGCCCATGGTAGCCAGGCCGTGCGGGATATTGTTGTCAAGGTGTGGCCTTATGTGGTGGCAGGGATAGGTGTCGGTGCCCTAATCCACGGCTATGTGCCGGAGTCATTCATGGCCACAATCATGGGCAAGGATGCCTGGTGGTCAGTACCGGCCGCCGTATTGGTGGGTATTCCCATGTACTCCAATGCTGCGGGCATTGTGCCGGTGGTAGAGGCATTACTGGGTAAAGGTGCAGCCTTGGGCACGGTACTTGCCTTTATGATGAGCGTTATAGCCCTCTCCCTGCCCGAGATGGTCATACTACGCAAGGTGCTCAAACCACGCCTCATCGCCCTGTTCATCGCTGTGGTAGGCAGCGGTATTTTATTTACTGGTTTTTTGTTTAATATGATTATCTAATTTAAATATTGAATGCTTTTCCGTGGCCATATCCGGATGGGAGGAGGTGTCTTTCCGGCGCTTTAGCACGGAACAGTGACAAGAGTGGCGACCAGCTCGTTAATAAACAAAATTCAGGAGAAAAAACATGACAACCAACCCTGATCTCATCTGCTATTGCTTTGGCTATAGCAGAGAAGATATCATCGCCGATGCTCGCCAGCATGGTCACTCCACCATCTTGACCACCATTATGGATCATTCCAAGGCAGGAGAATGTAACTGTGCAACCAATAACCCCAAGAAACGCTGATGCCTTGCTGATGTCCGCCAGGTGGTGGACGCACTTGGCCCTCTGCAGATGAGCACACATAGATAAGCCCATGACCAAGCCACGCGTACTTTTTTTATGCACCGGTAACTCCTGCCGCAGCCAGATGGCAGAAGGCTGGGCCAGAAAACTGCGCCATGCTGATTTTATCGCCTACTCTGCCGGCATTGAAAGCCATGGCCTCAACCCCCTGGCCGTACAGGTTATGACTGAAGTAGGGGTGGATATAAGCAGCCATACCTCCACCCTGCTTACCGACAGTACCGAACCCCTTGATTTGGTCATCACCGTCTGCAGCCATGCCGATGCCCACTGCCCCATTTTTCCTGGCCCCACCAAAGTTCTCCATCATGGTTTTGATGACCCTCCTAAGCTGGCCGCCAGCGCCCAAAACCAAGAGGAAGCCCTGAATCAGTACCGCCGGGTACGCGATGAAATCCGCGCCTTCATAGAGACATTACAGATCTAAAGAAAAAATCCTGCAGAGTGGTGGGGAAATTTTGTACACTGTGTCCACATTCTTTTCTAAGGGCCCTGCCACCATGAATTTGTTTAGCAACATCTCCAACCAAAATCCTCGCAAGACAGCCCTGCTCTTCAGTGGTCTCTACCTTGTTATTGCCCTGCTGGTTTTTTCCCTGTCAAATGTCATTTTCACCTTCCTGCACGGCTATACAGGCTATAATCACACCCTCCATTTTATCAATGAAAAGAAGATAGCGGTCATTGTTCTCACCGCTGTGCTGCTCTACTTTATTATCCAGCGCTTTGCCACAGAACTGTATAACTCGCACCAAGCCTTGAAAATCAAAGAGGAGCGTTTCAGGCTACTCTTTGCCAATATGGCCAGCGGTGTCGCGATTTATCGCGCCGTAAATAATGGTGAGGACTTCGAGTTTATAGATTTTAACAAGGCTGCCCAGCGTATTGAAAAAATTCACCGCCAAAACCTCATCGGTAGACGAGTAACAGAGGTCTTTCCCGGGATTCATGACTTTGGCCTGCTGGAGGTGTTTCAGCGGGTCTGGCAGAGTGGCGAGGCTGAACATTTTCCCATTGCTAAGTATAAGGATAACCGCCTCCACGGCTGGCGAAAAAACTTCGTCTATAAGCTGAACAGCGGTGAGATTGTCACTATTTACCAGGATGTAACTGAACAAAAACTAGCCAGCCAGGAACTAAAACAATCCGAGATCTTACTGCAAACAGAAAAGCAAATCATCACTGCCTTCCATACCAAGCAAGGAGATGAGATATTTAGCCAAACACTAAAGGATATCCAAGTAATGCTGGAGTCCCCCTTAGGCTTTTTCGGCTATATCAATGAGGCAGGTTTTTTGGTTTGCCCAGCCTTTAGCCAGGGCATTATGGAAGAATGCACCATGGCTGATAAAACGGCAATTTTCCCGCCAGATTCATGGGATGGAGTCTGGGGTGACTCGCTACGCCAGCAAGAAACCGTTGTCAAAAATACGGACCTGGCCACCCCCCACGGCCACCTCCCTCTCAGTGCAGCCTTAGCTGTGCCCATCAAGCACAAAGGACAGCTTATCGGCCAAATTTTCCTGGCTAACCGCCAGACCAGCTATGGCCCAGAACAGGTGGCATTTATAGAACACATCTGCACCTACTTAGCCCCCCTGCTCCACTCTCACCTGCAGGCAGAAAAAAGCCTGCGTGAACAGCAGCAGGCCACAGACCGCCAACATAAGAGTGAAACCCGACTCAAAGAGGCCGAGGCCATGGCTGGTCTGGGCAATTGGCAATATGACTTCTTCTCCCAAGAGTTGACCTGGTCGGATGAGACCTTCCGCATCTTCAACCAGATTCCCCAGTCCCTGCAACCCAGCTATAAATTTGCAGTGAGCATGATTCACCCAAATGACCGCCAGATGGTGAAAAAGGCCTATACTGACTCCGTGGCCAACCACACCCTCTTTGATATACACCACCGCCTGTTGCTACCGGGCAAGGTGGAAAAATTTGTCATGCAAAAATGCCGCACCGAATATGATAATAACGGTACACCTCTGCGCTCACTGGGCACCATCTTGGATATCACTAAGCTCCAGACCGCCGAGGCCACCAGCAGATTACTGGCCACGGCCATTGAGCAGGCCATGGAAACCATAGTAATCACCGACACCAATGGCACCATTGAATATGTCAACCCAGCCTTTGAAAGATGCAGTGGCTACAGCAAGGAAGAGGCCTTAGGCCAAAATCCCCGTGTCCTCAAGAGTGGCAAGCACTCCGAAGAATTTTATCACGAGATGTGGCAAACCCTGACCTCCGGCCTCATCTGGCAGGGCATCATTAAGAACAGGAGAAAGGATGGCACTTTTTTTGAGGAACAGGCCACCATCTCACCGGTGTTGGATGACAGCGGTGAGGTTCGCCATTATGTGGCGGTAAAACGTGACATCAGCCACGAGCAGGAGCTGGAAATGCAGTTACGCCAGGCCCAGAAGATGGAGGCCATTGGCACCCTGGCCGGCGGCATTGCCCATGATTTTAATAATATTCTCGCTGCCATTTTAGGGTATGGCGAGATGGCTCGGGAGCAGGCAGAAGAGGGGTCCATCCTACAGCAGGATATCGTCGAGATCATCAAGGCCGGTAGCCGGGCCGCTGATCTGGTCCAACAGATCCTGGCCTTCAGTCGCCAGGCAGAGCAGGATTTTAATCCGGTTCAGCTGCAGTTCATTATCAAAGAGGCCATGAAGATGCTGCGCGCCTCCCTGCCCAGCACTATTACCATCAAAGAGGCAATCGACACCTCCTGCCCACCGGTGCTGGCCGACCCCACCCAAATCCACCAAATTATCGTCAACCTGTGCACCAATGCCAAACAGGCCTTGCAGGAGCAGGGGGGAGGGCAACTCAACATTTCCCTAAGCCAGCAAATACTACCCCAGAAAAATATTGCCCTGCCCAGTGAGGTGCACGGACCATACATAGAGCTGATAGTAGAGGATAGTGGCAGTGGCATGGATGAAAAAATCATGGCCAAAATATTTGAACCATTCTTCACCACCAAGGAGGTAGGCCAAGGCACCGGCCTTGGCCTATCCGTGGTCCATGGCATCGTCAAAAGCCACCATGGCCATATCCTGGCCCAAAGTGAACCGGGGCAAGGCACCACCTTCTATATCTATCTGCCCGTGGATCTAGAACACAGCAGCATAACAGATGAAGTCGAGGAAATGGAACCCATCCCCGGCGGCTCTGAACGCATCATGGTGGTGGATGATGAGGAGATCGTTGTGGATGTTCTCAACCGCATGCTGCGCAAAAAAGGCTATGAAGTGACCTCCTTTACCTCCAGCTCAGCGGCGTATGCCCATTGGCAAGAAAACCAGCAACGCTATGATCTGCTCATCACCGACATGACCATGCCAGAGATGACTGGTGTGGAACTATCCATGAAAATACTGGCCCAGCAACCCGAATTTCCCATTATTCTCGCCACGGGCTATAGTGAAACCATTGATGAAAAGCAGGCCAAGGCCATTGGCATTAATGGGTATATCATGAAGCCAATTATCCCCTCCACCCTCTGCGCCCTTATTCACAAGGTGCTTGACACACAGGAGACAGGGGATGTCTGAAATTCTTATTGTTGACGATGACCAGTCCCTGGCAAAGATGCTCAGCCGCCAGGTAACAAGGGTGGGCCATCAGGCCTCTGTTGCCCATACCCTATCTGAAGGCCTGCAGGCGGCCCAACACACACCCTTTGATCTCATTTTTCTTGATGTACAGATGCCTGACGGCAATGGTCTTGATTTCCTATCCCGTTTTCGCCGTATGCCCTCAGAACCAGAAGTCATTATCATCACTGGCCAAGGTGACCCAGGTGGTGCGGCCAAGGCCATCCACAGTGGGGCCTGGGGTTATATTGAAAAACCCCATGTCCTTACTGATCTCAGCCTGCACATGACCCGTGCCCTGCAGTACCGCTCTGAGAAAAACAGACCCACCACCGTGACAGCCATAAAAAGGGATACCATTATTGGTCAAAGCCCTGCCCTGACCCACTGCCTGGACCAACTTGCCGCTGCATCAAGCAGTGATGTCAGTGTGCTGCTCAGCGGTGAAACAGGTACCGGCAAGGAAGTCTTTGCCCAGGCTATTCACGAAAACAGCGGTCGTGCCAAATCAAATTTTGTGGTGGTAGACTGTGCCTCCCTACCCGAAACCCTTATCGAATCTACCCTCTTTGGCCACACCAAGGGTGCCTTTACTGGAGCTGGGGCTAAAAGCAGCGGCCTTATCCAGCAGGCCGACCATGGCACCCTCTTTCTTGATGAGGTGGGGGAGCTACCCCTGCAGACCCAAAGGGCCTTTCTCCGCGTCCTGCAGGAACACCGCTTCCGCCCGGTGGGTGCCAGCCAGGAACAGGCCAGTGATTTTCGTCTGCTGGCAGCCAGCAACCGGAACCTGGATGAGATGGTGGCAAAAGGTGAATTTCGCAAAGACCTACTCTACCGCCTTAAGGCCTTCACCATCCACCTCCCTCCCCTGCGCCAGCGCCCCGATGATATCAGGGCATTAACCATCCATTTCATCGAAAGACTATGCCAGCGCTACGGCCAGGAGTCCAAGGGATTTGGCATTGACTTTGAGGCCACCCTGGCCGCCTATGACTGGCCCGGTAATGTCCGTGAACTCTTTCAAGCCCTGGAACAGGCCTTTACCTCTGCCTTCCGCTCTCCCACCCTCTTTCCCAATCACCTGCCAGAACATATCCGTATCTGTCAGGTGCAATCAGCCATGGGGAAAGATGTAACACCAGAGCCAGAGCTTCCACCAACCATGCCTGCACAACTCCCATCCTGGCGCCTTTTCAAAGAGGAGCTTGAAAAAGAATATCTACGCAAATTGCTGGCTGAAACAAACGGTAATATCTCTGCCGCCAGCCGCATGGCAGACATCTCCCGCACCCATCTCTACCAACTGCTCAACAAACACGATGTAAGCTAATGCATCAATATTCAGCAGCCCCTGGCACCTGAATATTGCCTTCAACTGTTGTCAACTTTCCCGAACACTGTTCACATTAGCTGACACTTTTTCAACAAACCACCTCCCCCCCTTTCCCCCTCCTGACTAACTAAGTGCTTTTATTACACCTTGGGACTGTGATATAATCTTGGCATAGTCATTGCTATACTAACAAGTGTCGTCACAACCGCATTTCTACTCACCTTCCTTAAAGCGAGCAACGGTTATT
>JAOZSN010000097.1 GCA_029939635.1 Deltaproteobacteria bacterium | reverse complement strand
CCATGGCAGGAGTGAGCCACTCGGCCCTGCGCAGCCTCATTGTTCGTCATGGCGGCTGTGGCCTGCTGTCCACCGAGATGCTGGCCGCCCACCGCCTCCCCAGTGATAACGCTACCATCTCCCCCTTTTTACGCACAAGCCCAGAGGAGCATCCTCTGTCATACCAATTATTGGTGGCAAACCCAGTACACATCCCTGCAGCCCTTGAAAAAATCCATGCCCTGGGTGGTGATGCCGTGGATATCAATTTAGGGTGCCCAGCCCCTTTTATCAGGCGACAAGGGGCTGGCAGTAAACTTTCAGAACAACCTGACCTGGTACGTCAGATCATTGCCACAACCCGCCGCCACACCACGCTGCCCCTGTCAGCCAAGATCAGGCTAGGTACCAGCCTGGATGAGGAGAGCCTACGCAGTTTTTGTCTGCTGCTGGAGGATGAAGGCCTTGACTTTCTCACCGTCCATGCCCGCTTACACCGCGAACCGTTCAGTCGTAAGCCCCGCTGGGACTGGGTGGGCAAGGTGAAAGAGTGGTTGACCATTCCGGTCATTGCCAATGGTGGCATCTTCAACAGCGACGATGCCCGCCGTTGCCTGGCAGAGAGCAATGCAGATGGCCTCATGCTGGGCCGGGTTATGCCAGCGAAACCATGGCTCATGGCCGAACTGGCCCATGAACTATATGGCATTGGTACTTCACCAGCTGTTGACCTTCCCCAGGTCTATGCTGAATACATCTCCCTACTGGAAGAACGCTTTGCCCCAGAGCGCCGCTTAGGCCGTCTGAAAGAATTCACCCATTATTTCAGTAGCAACTACCCCTTTGGTCACCACCTGGCCATGGCCGTGCAACGGAGTGAAACCATGGTAGAAGCCATAGAGAGGGCCGGGGCATTTTTTGCTCCACACACGAGTTAGCCCTAACAGTATAGTACTGACCCTTTGTCGTTTTCATAATTCCAGCCCAAAATAGTCCTTGTCTTTGGCCACCATTTTCCCTACACTTTTTGCTATACAGTGATCAGAAATTCCTCTTTTCCCACTTACTGGCAAAACAACGATCATGTCACCCTTTCTCCCCTCGCCACATCCCAGCCTGCCTCTATGCGGGCTTATCCTGCTCTTGACCCTGCCTGCTATGGCAGATACTGACGATCTTGACGTCGACACCCTCACCCGCCTCTCCTTTGCTGAGTTGGGTCGCCTGGAAGTGGTATCCTCCACCAAACAACGAGAAGAGCGCGATGCTGCCCCCTCCATCATGCACGTGGTGACGTGCCAAGAAATCAAGGAAAAGGGCTACCAGACCCTCTTTGACATCCTCAGCCATGCCCCAGGCTGGGACTTTGCCACCCCCCATGGTGGCTGGGTGGGCCAATATGGCTACCTGCGCGGCACCAGGACCCTACGACAGATCCTGGTGCTGGTGGATGGGGTAGTACAAAATAATATCAATGACCATGAAATGGGGCGCTATCACAGCTTCCCCCTGGCCTCGGTGGCTCAGGTAGAAATAATCTCCGGGCCAGCCGCAGCCCTCTATGGCGCCAATGCCCTCCTTGGTGTCATCAATATCATCAGCAAAGAACCAGGCAGCCTTGATGGCGGTAAGATATCCCTGGCCGCCACCTCCAGCACAGAGCAAAGCAGCAGTCCCCAACGCTATAACCTGGACATGCAATATGGCAAAGTCCTCGACAATGACATCGGTCTCTACGCTGCCATGAGCTATATCCACAGCAATGATGAAGGTGAAGATTATTATGACCCGGACAACCTCTATAGCCAGGGCACGGTGATAGCCCAGGCCGGTACCAGCAATATCTACACCGTATCAGACCAGGGCTTTGACAACCACCAGCAGGATATTCACCTCAAACTGCGCCTGGACAAGGGTGACTTCTTCGCGATTGGCCTTGATTATGCTGATATGAACGAGGGGCTGGCCTCTTTTCTCATGCCTTCCACCTATTACGCCAACCATGACGGCCTGGATTATCAATGGCATACCAGTCGCCTCTCCACCTTTATGACAGCCAACTTCCAGCCCCAGGAAGAACTGCTAATCAGACCACGCCTTTACTACCGCCAGGATCAAATCAAGGACGACTCTGGTTTTGCTTACACCTCTACCCACAGTGGTTATCCCCCCGGCACCATGCGGACCTTTTCCCAGGATTGCCAGCGCCTGGGCCTTGACATCAACGCCCTCTACACCCCGCAACAGGAACTCTCCCTCCTGCTGGGGCTCAATGGTGAGTATGATGAGACAGAAAATGAGCAAAGCAGCTTTTCAAACGCGCACAACCCCACCTATTATCGTCACCTCTTAGCCGCATACGGCCAGGCCGCCTACCAGCTAAACAAACAGTTCAAAGGGCTGCTGGGTGGCCGCTATGACAAGGAAACAGACAGCAGCGGTCAATTTTCCCCCCGCCTCAGCCTGGTCTACACCAAGGAGGGAGTAGGCACGTCCCAAGGCAGGCTGATCAGTAAACTACTCTATGGCCGTTCCTTCCGGGCCCTGGCCAATTATGAAAAGTATGATATCTATAACGTCAACCTCGTTGGTATCAATGAAGAGCCGGAAATAGCGGAAAGTTTTGAGATGCAGACCATCTATCAGCCGCAGCAAAATACCAAGGTCAGCCTCTCTTTGTGGCATACCACCATTGACAAACTAAAGGCCAGTGGTACAGAAGGCTACACCATGAAAAATAATGAGCAACATGAGTATCGGGATCAGGTAACCTATGGTCTCACTGCGACCTTGGCCCTGCAGCCCCTCACCGATCTCAACTGGTCACTGGACTACACCCATACCCGTGGCAAAAATAAGGGTATGCTCTACCAGAACAGCAATTTTGGTGTGCCCAATGAGGTGCTCTTTGAAGATCTTATCCATGTGGCCAGACATAAGATCAACAGCTCCCTGGCCTACCAACTCAGCATAGCCTGGCGGCTCAACCTGGATATCAAATATGTGGGTAAGCGCCAGGCCAGCCCCATTGATGCCAAGTATGGTGCCAATGACGGCTATGATCTCAATGGTGACGGCAGTCTGGATTATCACGGTGATGGTACCATTCCTGGCTACACCCTCACTGACCTGCATCTCAGTTATGGGGCCAGCCAAAAAAAGGGCTGGACCGGCAGTCTTAAGATCCACAACCTCTTTGACACCGACTATATTGAGCCAACCCGCAACGATGGTACCTGGTGGGTACCCTTCTACCACCCCCAGCCCGGTCGCACCATTACTCTTTCCCTGGGTTATCTCTTCTAGGTAGCCTGCCTGTCTAACGGCCTTTCTAAGGTCAGCTTCAAGGCATAGCAGCGACGACACCATTGCCCAAAAAGCTCATTTCATGACTGCACATCAACCAACAAACCGGCCTGTTCATGTAAATTCTTGAGCAGAGTCGGCAATTCGGCCAGGGATATATCCTCCTTGCCAATCATCTCACAGAGTCGGCCACTGCTACAGTCGTAGATATCCAGGGCAAAGCCATCCTCATGCTGCACCAAAGAAATATGGATGTCCAGGCCCAGTGACTGCAGATTACTGTTGGCCTGGTCAATCATCATAACCAAAGAATGATGCAGCCTGTTGCGACTCTCGGGTCCATACCGTCGTGTCGATGCTGGCCAACGCTTATTCCGGCTGGTAAAATGATTAATGGCCATGAGGGGAGAAATACCATACACCTCCCGCACCCGCCGTGCCTCGGCAAAGGTATGCCATTCTGACGGCCCTTGAAATTTTACCTCTGCGATGACCATGTATATTTTCTCGATAAAATACTCTAAAATTTTATTTGCCCTGCCTTGACCATCTATACTAAACTTCACTATGGACAACAAAACAAAATACCAGTGGCCTCTTTATTTGCTGGCCTGGCTGGCAGGTATGTTCATTCTGGCTACCTCTTTTTTTGCCGCAGCCAACCGGCTGCACCACGACAATCAGCTCAACAGCATCAAACAGCGTCTCATCTCTTTCTCCACAGAGATGAACAGCCACTTTTCCACCCAACTGGGCACCTTACATATTCTGGCTAAAAATCCCCACCTGCAGACTGTTCTCAGCCATCAAAGCCAAGCAGATAATGCCGAACTCCTGGCTCTGCTCAGTGGCATCAAAGAAGTCAGCAAGGCTGCCATTATCTACGTACTGGACAGCAAAGGAACAGTGGTCGGCTGCTCCCCTTACGGAAACAACAAATCCCTCACCAGTAAAAATTACAGCTTTCGCCCCTATTTCACCAAGGCCATGGCTGGTGACAGCTTTATCTACCCAGCCCTGGGAGTCACCACTAATAAACGAGGCATCTACTTTAGTACCCCAGTGCACTCAGACACAGAGACAATTATCGGGGTGCTGGTGATAAAAATGGGGCTTAATGCCATTGATGGCATGCTCGGCCAAAAACATAATCCGGTTGCCCTGCTCTCGCCAAACGGTGTCATCTTTGCCAGCAACCAACCCCAATGGCGTTTTAAGCTGGCCTATCCTGTCTCGGAACAGACCAGAACCGCATTACTTACCAGTCGTCAATTCGCCGCAGAGAAACTGCTTCCCCTGGAGTGGGATCTCAGTAAAAACACAGCCAGCATCAATACTATCCCCCATGCTGTATACCGCTCCCAGCTTAACATTCCTGATTGGCAGCTCATCCTTGCCTGCGATGAAACACAGACAGCCTCGCTTCAACCCATCCAGAGACAACTCCTACTGGCAGGGTTCTTCATCGCCACCATCCTGCTTACCATCATTGTCATGCTGATACAAAATATTCGCCGCCGGCAACAGACAGAAAAACAGTTGGCTGCCCACCAGGAAACCCTGGAGGAAACCATTGCCGAACGTACAGCAGAGCTGACCCATAGCAATGAAGAACTTAGCTTGGCCAACCAGGCAAAGAGTGAATTTCTGGCTAATATGAGCCATGAAATCAGAACTCCGATGAATGCCATCATCGGTTTTACCGAGGTGGCTCTGGCCACCAAACTTGACCAAGAACAGCAAGAATGCCTGGAAAATGTCAATCAGGCTGGCATTTCTCTACTCCAGCTCATTAATGACATCCTCGACTTTTCCAAGATTGAGGCAGGCAAACTGGAGATAGAACAGATACCCTTTGATTTACATGAAACCATTAATTCCCTGGTGGCGATTAACACTGGCCGAACCCAGGAAAAGGGTATTGAACTGCTTTGCTCTGTGCCACCACTGGAACATTACCTCATTGGTGACCCCAGCCGACTTCAACAAATACTGACCAACCTCATCGGTAATGGCGTCAAATTCACCAGTAAGGGTGGTATTACCCTGAGCATAGTCAACCAAAGGCAGTCAGAAAAAGAGATGACTTTTGTGTTTACTGTCAAAGATACCGGTATAGGTATCCCTTTTAACCAACAATCTGCCATCTTTGATGCCTTTACCCAAGCCGATGGCTCTGTCACTCGTAATTTTGGTGGTACAGGACTAGGGTTAACCATCTCCAATCAACTCATCAGGCTCATGGGAGGAGAAACGCTACAGGTCACAAGTGAGCCTGGACACGGTAGCAGTTTCTTTTTTGAACTCACCTTTCCACTGGGCAAAGTCATCACAAAAAGGGGTACGCCAGCACCAGACCAAGCTCCCGTGCCCACCCGTAGTTGCCATATTCTCTTGGTGGAGGATAACCTGGTAAATATCAAACTGGCCAGCCGTATGCTCACGAAACTTGGTCACACAGTCAAGGTGGCAGAAAATGGCGCAATCGGTGTGGTCGCCGCCTTTGCGGACGACTTTGACCTGATTTTTATGGATATGCAAATGCCGGAGATGGATGGCATCACTGCCACCCGAGAGATACGAAAAAAAGAAAAGAACGAGAACCTGTCGGCCATACCCATCATTGCCATGACCGCCAACGCCATGAAAGGTGATAGGGAAAAATGCCTGGAGGCAGGGATGAATGACTATATCAGCAAGCCCATCAACAGCAAGGCCATCTCAGAGGTGATAGCAAAGGTGGTGGACTAAGTCACCACAATTGTTCCTGCTGGACAAAATCAATACGTTTACAATGGCCAGCCGGGAAGGCGTAGTCGTTGAGCTCCTCGGCCTCTACCCAACGCGAGGCCTGGGCACTGGGCAGCATGGAGAGTCAAACGTTCTGATTTACAACCCAGGCTGCAGAAAAAGCCAAGACAGATCACGACCATAACCCGCATACCAACCTAGCAATATCTGACGAAAAGCAGAGGTGATCATGTCCCAGCAGCAACATCCTTGCGTAAATTTTCAAGGAGATTACCGATCATGTCACCATTTGGGGTTGCTGCCATGGGATTAATTGCCACTACCTGCTCCCATGCCTTAATCGCTCCTTCCTTGTCATTCAAATCAGCCAACAGGACAAAACCTTTGTTAAAAAGAGAACTCACATGCTGTGGATCACGGCGGGAGGCCTCATCAAAACAAATAACGGCCTGTTGCGGATTCTTATGGCGGCGGTGCATAACGCCAAGATCAGTCCACACATCAGGAGAGCCATCCTGAATAGCCAGGGCCTTCTCATAGGCCTCAATGGCCTCATGGGCTTGCTGGCTATCAAAATAGGTATTCCCCAGCCGCACCCAGGCCTCATAATTTTGGGGATCTTGAGCCACGATCTGCTGTAACATGGCAATGGTCTGCCTACCCTCGATATTAGGCGCCTGGGGTGCAGATGGCGGTGTAGCTTGTACTTTTACAGCCACAGGAGCTGTACGTACTGCAGAAAAGATAACACCACCAACAAAGCCCACGCCAAGACAGGCGAGGGCAACAAGATAGACAGTAGTTTTGGGGATCATAGAGATTCCTTGCTGAATTATTTATAAGGTTATAGGTTAAGGATTGAAGCGGTTTTGGGTTGACGTGCTTATCTTAATTTATGATAAATAACTCTAGCCATTCAATCTTTCTTGCTCAGGGAGTACATCATGAAAAAGTCTTTATGCCATAAGAATAGCACAAATTCCAGGCAAAAATCACAGGCGGGTTTTTCCCTCATTGAACTCATGGCGGTGATCGTTATCTTAGGACTGCTGGCCTCGGTGGTAGGACCCAAGGTCTTTGGCCGTATTCGCAAGGCAAAACAACAAACAGCCAAGACCCAGATTGAGATGCTCATGACCTCACTCAATGCCTACCGAATGGATGTGGGAATCTACCCCCGCCAATCAGACGGCCTGGAGTCGCTGGTGGTCAACCCCGGCCAGGAAAAATGGGATGGCCCCTATCTGGCCAAAGGCTTACCCAAGGACCCATGGAATAATGACTATGTCTACCTGAACCCCGGCCAACACGGTGAGGTGGATATTACCTCCTTTGGCCTGGATGGCCAGGAGGGCGGCGAGAAGGAAGATAAGGATATTGGTAGCTGGGAGTAAAAGGTAACAGCGGTTCGTTTTTTTATATCTCAACCATGCTCCAGCAAATACCTTCGTACCAAATCCAGCCCCATGGTCGCGGCCTTGGCCTGTACCAAGGGGCGTTTGCCGCTGAAATGAAAGGTGTATTCCTGCTGGCTGTCGGGGGTAACCAGACTAAAGCAGACCGTACCCACCGGTTTTTCTGCTGTCCCACCAGTGGGGCCAGCTATACCGGTAATAGAGACTGCTAAATCTGCCCCCAGAACCTTCCTGGCTCCACGCGCCATCTCACGGGCCGTCTCTTCACTAACAGCACCATGATCTACCAGGGTCTGCTGCTGTACACCCAAAACACCTTCCTTAACCTCATTGGCATAGGCCACCACAGAACCGGTAAAATAATCAGAACTCCCTGCTACCCCGGTTATTTCATGGGCCATGAGACCGCCAGTGCATGACTCGGCCAAACCCAGTCGCAGTTTTGCCTTGCTCAACAGCGCCCCTGTAACCGAGGCCATGGTATCAGCACCCTCGCCATAGAGGCCCTCCACCAAGGCAGCTCGTACCTTCTCTTCATTGCTCAGAAATAGAGCCTCAGCCTCCCGACTGGTCTCACCGCGTACAGTGAGACTAACATGCACCTCATCGGCCATTGGGTAATAGCCGATACGCACGGCATCACCCTGCTCCTCTAAAGGGGCCAGAAGCGTATTAATCTCTGCCTCGCCAAGACCAAACACCTTATATATCTGCTGGCGCACCAAGCTTAATGAGCTCCCTTTCCAGGTGGCCAACCGAGGAAGAACGCGGTCCAGCATGAGTTCACGCATCTGGTTTGGCACACCGGGAAGGAAAAAAATCGGCTTTTCCTCATAACGCAGCATAAAACCTGCCATTTTCTCACCAGGTTTAAGCACCTCAGCACCAGACGGTAGCCACGCCATCTTTTCCATGGAGGGCATCTTAGCAAAGGCCTTGCACTCCTTGATTTTGGCAAAAATCTCGGGATAAAAGGTCTGGGGCCGATCCAAAGCCTCAGCCACAGCCTCCACGGTGATATCATCCGAGGTAGAGCCTAAGCCCCCAGTGACCACAACAAAATCAGCCCGCCCCAAAGCCAGTAACAGAGCCGTACCAATCTTACCCGCCTCATCTCCCACCGTGGCCATATGGGCTATCTTATGACCAGCAGCAAAGAGATGACTGGCAGCAAAATAACTGGTCGAATTGACTATGCGGCCAGAGGTGAGTTCATCACCCACGGCTATAATTTCACCAAGCATAATATAACTACAGTTTACGGTTAACGGTTTACAGTTAACGGTGATGAACCACTACAAAATCACAGCTAACCACATGGGCAAGAACATTCTTTCGAAACCAAAGCCGAGAGGAGAATGAGCACCTTTTCCAGATAGACTTCCGTAAACCGTAAACCGTAAACCGGCAACTGTTAACCGTTTTCTATCATTGTCCCAAAGACATCTTCCCCATCCACTCTATCAATACGCACCGCCACCACGCTATTCTTCACCTTGGCAGGGGCCTTAAAAAAGATGGGGATATAATTTTCGCTAAAGCCGCGCATAAGGCCTTTTTTGTTTTTGTTGTTTTCGGCCAGTACCTGCATGGTCTGACCGATAAAACGCTGATAAAATTCCGTCTTTTTGCGACGACTCAAGGCCAGGAGACTTTTAACACGCTCACTCTTTACCTTGCCCAGCACCTGCTCTTTCATCTCAGCGGCCTGGGTGCCAGGGCGTCTGGAGTATGGAAACACATGGAGATAGGTGATGGGCAGGCTTTCCAGCAGTTCATAGCTATTCATGAAGGCCTCCTCTGATTCACCGGGAAAGCCAACCATGATATCAACGCCAATGGCAGCATGGGGCAGAACAGTATGGGCCCGCGTAATAACCTTGCGAAAGAGCTCCGCATCATAGCGCCGATTCATACGAGCCAAAACCCCACTATCCCCACTCTGTAAGGGTATATGGAGATGGGGCAGTAGATTGGCGTGGGCCCTGAAGACCTCAAGCATTTCTTCATTAAGCTCCACGGGTTCCAGGGAGCTGAGGCGCAGGCGGGTCTCAGGGTGCAAGGCTGCAGCCTGGGCAAGGAAGGTGGTCAGATCCTCTGGCTGGGCCAAATCATGGCCATACATACCAACATGGATACCAGTAACAACAATCTCCCGATAGCCAGCCATGGTGAACATGCGAACCTGTCCCAAGGCAAGCGCTATGGGTACACTGCGGCTGCGGCCACGGGCCAGGGGAACAATACAGTAGGAACAAAAACTATTACAGCCATCCTGAATCTTTACATAGGCCCGAGTACGGCGGTCAAAATGATCCACCGACAGATGACAAATTTCCCGCACTTGACTGATATCGGTCATGAACATCTCAAGATCGCAATAATCACAGGCCAGAGCAAACTCCACTAGCATATGTTTATAGGCGTTGCCGACAATACAGATGGGCTGCTCGGCAATATCAAGGATGTCATGGGCTGCCACCTGGGAATAACAACCCGTGACGACTAGACGGGCCTCAGGGTTACGTTTCAAGGCCTTCCTGATGATCTGCCGCGATTGGGCCCCAGCCTTATTAGTCACGGCACAGGTATTAATCACATAGATATCAGCCTTGTGGCTAAAAGGGACAATCTCCACCCCACGCCCCACAAAACTTGAGTGGAAAGAGGCGGACTCATACTGGTTCACCTTACAGCCCAGGGTGGTGATGGCTACCTTGATCTTTTTTTCACCTACGGCTGGATCTTGCACTCTATAGTCCTTCCTTTTTCAGGGCAATCACACCACCACCCAATAAAAAATCATCCTCATAAAACACGGCAAACTGACCGGGTGTAATGGCCCGTTGTGGTTCAGCAAAAACAACACGGAGTTCATTATCGTCCTCACTCAAGGTTGCTGAAACAGCCTGGTGACGATAGCGAATTTTCACCATACCCTGCCACGGCAGCTCCGGTGCCTGACCGGCCAACCAATTTATCTTATCCACTCGCATACTGGAGTGAAAAAGGTCTTCATCACGCCCCACCACCACCTGATTTCTATCACCATCCAGGGCCACAACATAGAGAGGATGGGCAGCCGGAAGACCTAAACCGCGGCGCTGGCCAATGGTATAGCGCTGAATACCCTGATGCCTGCCAAGTTCACGGCCACTGCTATCCACAATAGCTCCAGCCGTAGTGCTATCCAGGTGCTGCTCCAAAAAATCAGCCAATGAGCCCTGCAAGAAACAGATATCCTGACTCTCACCACCACGCACTGGCAGATCAAAACCCTCAGCGAGAGCATACACCTCGCTCTTTAGTTTTGCCCCTAAGGGAAAACGAAGATGCCGTAACTGATGCTGGTTCAGACCACAGAGGAAGTAGGACTGATCTTTAGCAGAATCAACACCACAACGCAAATAAGCCACATCGTCCACCATCCCCATACGGACATAATGACCAGTGGCCATGGCAACACAGCCCTGGGCTAAGGCCGCTTCCAGCAACAATCCACATTTAATCGTCGGGTTGCAAACCACACAGGGGTTTGGGGTCAGACCATGCCCATAGCTGCTGGTGAAATAGTGGAGCACATGCTGCTCAAATTCGCGGCACAAATCCACGATCTGCAACTCTACGCCAAGAAAAGCCGCCATCTCAGTAACTCTATGACGCTGTACCTCCAAATCAGGTTGGCCCAAATCCATGAACAGGGCCAGGACATCATACTCCTCCTGCAATAACCGGCAACAGACAGCAGAATCCACCCCGCCACTCAAGGCCACTGCAATTTTTTGTTTCCCGTCGCTCATACCTACCGTTCTACTTAGGACTGTAAATGTTTGGCTAGTGCCCCATCTTCGCTTAAGCCGGTTTGAGAGCAATATTGAGGGTATCTTGAATAATT
>JAOZSN010000237.1 GCA_029939635.1 Deltaproteobacteria bacterium | reverse complement strand
TTTCAAATTTCAGACCTTCATCACCTTTTACCATACCGGTATCGTAAAAATATACTTTTGGTTCTCTTAATAACGATCTGGCAATATTTCGATGAAAAGGAGTTACGCGAAAGATAATAAACAGTGCTTCCAGTATCTGCACATATTTTTTGATTGTATTTGGCGCACAATTAATATCCCTGGCAATAGAACTATAAGAAAGGGGCGACCCAACCCGTTGCCGTAATAAGTCAAGCGTGAGCTGCATTGCTCGCATGTCACCAATCTTTTCGAAATCAAAGATATCATCGCGAATCAGACCATCGGTGTATTGCATTCGCCAACGATTTGCATCTGCGCTGGTATCAGCCAGGTAAGGCTCAGGAAATCCTCCCCGCTCTATAAGACGGTCTATACCATATTCGTTTTGTTCCTGAATTTCCGCCAGAGATAGAGGGTTTAAGCGATGACGGAAAAATCGCCCGGTCAACGAATCGCCACTTTGGGTAAATGTTTCCAACCTGGCACTGCCGGTGACCAATATTTTCATAGATACCGGTTTCGTGTCGTAAATACCCTTCAGAAAATTTTTCCATTGAGGCATCTTGTGTAATTCATCAAGGACAATAATATCGGTATCTGGTCGCCAATACCCCTGGGTTATTATTCTCCGGTCTTCAAAGTTATCATAATTCAGGTAAAGAGGTTTGCTGTAACTTTTGGCAATCTCTTGAGAAAGCCAAGTCTTGCCAACCTGCCTGGGGCCTGAAAGAAAGACCATCTTTTTGTTGAGATCTTTTTGTATCAGATCAAATTGAATTCGCCGCATACCGCCATCCTTGCAAGGTGTTGCAAAATAGTCAAGACTTTTTTGCATTGCCGTGCGGAAAAGTCAAGCAACTTGTCTGCCTGACCTTAGCGTATCAATTCAAAGAAAAGGACTTCAAAGACCAAACTACGGTTGCAGTTACGCAATAACTGCCGGTGAGCGTTGCCAATGAGATCGATTTTTTCGGTAAGCTCATCAAAACTCCACCTGTTACAGAAATCCGCCATAAGGTGGCTGAGGTCAAAATTAATAATCTTTTCCGGCAAGCCATTTTTCACCAGCATGAGATCCCGGAACCATAAGGTGAGCAGATCAAGCAATTCGTCGGTATTTTCCTTGGCTGATGCTGCTTTTTCCGCCAGCCTAAAAACCGTATCCACCCCACTTGGCTGACCTGCTGAACATTGTTGCATGTTTTCGATTATTTCTGTCCTGAGAACCAGCAATTCATCTTTAAAAAGAGACCTGGCCCGGCCCAGACTTCCTTCCGAGATGCCGGTTAAAGTGGCTGCAATTTGTTCGTCTATGCCATCATCAATCAACGTCTGAGTTACAAGATTATAAGGCAAAGAATAAAAGGGAATAATCTGGCAGCGAGAGAGGATGGTCGGCAAGATGCCCCCGGCTTCATCTCCGGTAAGGATAAAAATGGTGTCTTCCGGTGGCTCTTCCAGGGTTTTCAGCAGACTGTTGGCCACCTCTTTGCGGCGCATAGTCTGGTGGATATCTTCAAGCAGCACCACCCGGAACCGCGCCTCAAAGGGGGGAAATGTCAGTGCTTTTTTTAATTTTCTTATCTGATCAATTTTAATTCCTGCCCCCTCTGGTTCAACAATAAGCAAATCAGGGTGGTTGCCGGAACTGTATTTTTTACATGAGATACAATTACCGCAGGCATCGTCATCAACCGGAGCATGACAGTTGATCAGGCAGGCAAAGGCGTGGGCACAGGTTTTTTTACCAACTCCGGCTGGCCCCCGGAAAAGATAGGCATGGCTGGTTTTTCCCCGATTAAAAGAGGTGGTCAGAAACTTTTTTGCCTGGTCTTGGCCTATGATGGATGTCAGGGAAGTAAACATGGGAACATTGCGCTACTGCTAAAAAAGACCATGACAATTACAGGCCGGCAAAGAGACTTGGCTGCTTAAATTCAGGCTCAGGAGTCTCTTTTGATTTTTTTTGCGACCCAGCTTGCGAATTTTCATCGTCTGGCTGGCCACTGTGGCCGGTAAGAAAAAGAAAACGCTCCATATTGCGTTGATAATCGCTCCAGCGGTATTCACCCTCAGGCACCTTGGAGCTAAGGCGTTCCATATAATTAATCTTGGCATCAAGGTCGTCAATGAAGTTAAGAATGAAGGCCTCATGCAGCATGGGCAGAGTCGGCGCGCCAAAATCGTGTCTACCGTGATGGCTGAGGATAAGATGTTTGATCCGTACGGCCAGCTCGGCTGGAAAATCTTTAATCTTTTTAATTTTCTCCTGCACCATCTCCACCCCGATGACCATGTGCCCCATCAAGCGCCCCTCATCGGAATAATCAAAGGTGGTGGTAACCTGCAGTTCTTCAACCTTACCGATATCGTGCAGCATGGCCCCGGCTATAAGCAGCGAGCGATTGATAGACGGATAGAGGTTGCTGATGTTATCAGCTAAACGGCAAACATGGAGTGTGTGCTCAAGCAGGCCGCCAATATAGGCATGATGCATGAGCTTGGCGGCTGGTGCTTTTTTAAATGCCGCGAAGAAATCGCTGTCTTTAAAAAATTTGACCAGCAGTTTTTTGATGTACGGATCGCTGACACTTTTAGCCAAAGCCACCAGCTCTTTGGCCATCTCGTCAATATTGCCGGTGGTGGTGGGCATAAAAAGAGACAGGTCAACCGCATCTTCAGCAACAGCCTGAACTGAATTAATGATAAGTTGCAGATTACCTTTATAACTCTGACTGCGGCCAACAAGCGAGACAACCTGCCCGGCAGAGCATTCTTTTTCCCAGCGATCAGCATCATCCCAGATGCGCCCGGTTAGTTCGCCGGTTTTGTCACCGACTTTCAGGGTCAGGTAAGGTTTACCGGCCCTGGTTTCAGCCCGGCTCATCTCTTTGACCAGAAAAACGCCTTCGATTTTCTGGTTATCCTGGATATCTTGTATGGTTATTTGGCTCATAAAAAGCGAGTTCAGCGTTTGAGGTTCAAAGTTCAAGGTTATG
>JAOZSN010000096.1 GCA_029939635.1 Deltaproteobacteria bacterium | reverse complement strand
GGCCGCGTTAATTTTTATGGTATTGACCAGCAGAAGAAGGTGGCTAATATCTCGGGCGGCCAGCGGAACAGTGTTAATTTGGCCCGTATCCTTAAGGGTGGGGCCAATGTTCTATTGCTGGATGAGCCAACCAATGATCTGGACGTCAACACCCTGCGCGCCTTGGAAGAGGCTCTGGAAAATTTTGGTGGCTGCGCCGTGGTTATCAGCCATGATCGCTGGTTTCTTGATCGTATCGCCACCCATATCCTCGCCTTTGAGGGTGATTCTAAGGTGGATTTCTTTGAGGGTAACTACTCGGAGTATGAGGAAGATCGTAAGAAACGCTTAGGCGAGGCAGCAGCCCAGCCCCATCGTATAAAGTATAGGCAGTTGACTAGGTGATTTTTTGTGCCAGAATGCCGGAGAGAGGGGTAGTTCTCTCCGCTTGTGACACCATCTGGCTGGTTTTTATATTGTAGTGAACTTAGAGATAAGCGGAGCGCAGCGTAGACTTCGAACACAAGGAAAGTGGTGTCCGTAGCCGAGAAAGACAGTTCCTTACATCCGGGTATGACCACGGAACAAGAAACATTAACAGGGAACAGAGCCTTTTTGTTGCTACCTGAGCACCCGGCGGCTTTGCCAGTAGGTTTTCTGCCAGTAAGGATTGTCCAGCCGAGAGGTCATGACTCCTTTACTCTTGGAAGTGTGTATAAAGGTGTTATTGCTTGTGTAGATACCAACATGGCGCCCCTTCCAGGTGATTTTGAAGAACACCAGATCTCCAGGTTGCAGATCGCGGCGGGAGATTTGTTTGCCGTGTCCTGATAAACCCTTGGTGGAGCGGGGCAGGGTGGTGTTGAATTTTTCTTTGAAAGTGAGGTAGACAAGGCCGGAGCAGTCCACCCCTTTTTTAGACATGCCACCATCACGGTGAGGAACCCCGCGCCAGGCTCTGTATTGATCCTGTAGTTTGCCGAGTCGGGATGCGTGGTTGGTTTTGGCTGCTGGTTGAGCAGTCGGGGTGGAGTATACCGCTGGTTTTCCACAGGCAGTTAGCAGTAGGACTAGCGGCAGAGTTAACCATAATTTTTTGAACCACGGATGAACACAGATAGACACGGATATAGAAGATCCGTGTCTATCTGTGTTCATCCGTGGTTCCATGTCTTTTATTCTCCGTTTAGTTGCACAGGCATTTTACAGGGTTGCTGGCCAGCTGCTCCACATTTTTCACAGGCGCCCTCATGTACCCCGCATGAGTCACAGACTCCATCCTTACGACACCAGATTGGGCCATTAGGGGTATCAATGATGGTGATTCCCTTGGATGCCAGGGTGTTGCGTACCATGTCTGCTGTGGCCCAATCCTTTTGCTGGCGGGCCTCTTGACGTTGGCGAATGAGCTTGTTGATCTCTGGGTTAAGGGGGCATTCCTCTAACTCCATGACATTGAGGATGGAGTTAAGCTTTTCCAAGGTCTCTAGGATGTATTTTTTTTGGTCACTGTCCAGTTGGCCGGTGCTCAAGATGGGGTTAACCTTCTTGATAAAATCAAATAATGCCCCCAAGGCCTTGGAAACATTCATGTCATCATCCATAGCCCCCAGGAAAGTTTCCTCCAGGCTGGTGAGGAAGGTGGCTACCTCTGGGTGAGGGTCTCCTGGTTGCAGGCAGAGGAGTTTGCGGGAGAATTCATCCAGACGGCGTAAAGCGGTGCGGGCAGCATTGAGTTTATTATAGGTGAATTCAATGGGTTTGCGGTAATGGTGGCGCAGCAGGAAGAAGCGCACCTCACGGCCAGAGTAGCCCTTGTCCAGTACCTCTTGCAGGGAGATAATATTGTTATTCTCTGCACTCATCATCTTGCCGTCAACCAGCAGTAGCTCGGAATGGAGCCAGTGGTTGGCTAACGGCTTGCCGCTCATGGCCTGAGCAATAGCATTTTCGTTCTCGTGGTGGGGGAAGATGAGATTGCGGCTTGCCGTGTGGATGTCCATGGTGGCGCCGAAATGAGTCAGGGTCATGGCAGCGCATTCTATATGCCAGCCAGGGCGCATATTGCCCAAATCAGTCTCGTAAAAAATGCCACGCTTGAGCTCACCCAAGGTGGAGCGTTTCATCAGGGTGAAGTCAAGAGGGCTGTTTTTCTCGTAATTTTCCAGATCAACGGTCTCGCCTACCCTTACTTTATTTAAATCAACCTGTGAGAGGGTACCATAGTCACTGAATTTGGAGATATCAAAATAGATGGAGCCGTGGAGCTCATAGGCAAAGCCTTTGTGGATTAATTCGTGGGAAATCAAAATCATCTTGTCCACATATTCTGAGGCACGGGGTAACTTGGTGGCAGGTAACAGTCCCAATGTCTCCATATCGTTAGTAAAAGCCTCGATATGGGGGGTGGTAAATTCCTCAACAGACTGACCCACATTTTCCGCACCAGCAATGGTGTTATCATCAAGATCAGTAAAGTTCATGAGAAACTGGACCTTAAAGCCACGTGTCACCAAGGTGCGGTGGATGAGATCAGCAACGATGAAGCGTCGGCAATGGCTCAGGTTGGTCGTTGTGTGAGCCGTGGGGCCACAGGCATAAAAAGTTACCTGTTTCTGTGACAGCGGGGTGAAGGGAATCTTCTTATGCTTAAGGCCATTATAAAACCGTAACTGGGATTCCTCAGGTTCCTTTTTTGCTTTGGCAGAAAAAAGCTCTGTGGAGAGGTATTTGTCGCCACTGTCTGGCAGGATGACGACAATGGTGCCTTCCTTCATCTCTGCTGCACGTTGCAAGGCTGCGGCTATGGCAGCTCCAGAGCTCATACCGGCAAATATTCCTTCAGTGGAGGCCAAGGCTCGGGCTGTGGAAAAGGCCAATTCATCAGCGATATTGATAATCTGCCAAGGCAGGTTCTTGTCAAATATCTCAGGCTTATATGACTCTTTCATATTTTTCAAGCCTTGGATTTTATGGCCTAAATATGGTTCTACTGCCGTAACTTTGACATCTTGATGGGTAGTTGAAAAGTATCGGCACAGGCCCATCACAGTGCCACTGGTACCTAAGGTGGCGACAATATCGGTAACCTGTCCGTTAGTCTGTTGCCAGATCTCTGGTCCGGTGGAGTCAACATGGGTCTGCCAGTTGGCATTATTATTAAACTGGTCGGTTAAAAAATATCGATCAGGGTGTTTGCGTACCATGGCATAGGCCTGCTCAATGGCACCATCAGTAGCTTTTTTTGCTGGGGTAAGTAGAATCTCAGCACCATAGGCCAGCATGATCTTGCGTCGCTCAATGGAGGCAGATTCAGGCATTACCAGCATACAGCGATAGCCCTTAACTGCGCACACCATGGCGAGACCAATACCAGTATTGCCACTGGTGGCCTCAAGGACAATATGTGCAGCGGTGAGTTCACCACTTGCTTCGGCGGCCTCAATCATATATTTGGCAATGCGATCCTTCACTGAACCACCAGGGTTCATGGACTCAAGTTTAGCAAGAATCTGAACATGGCAATGGGGATTGAGGCGCTGAAGAGGAACGAGGGGTGTCTTGCCCACCAGGTCAAGGATGGTCGTAGTACTGTTCATAGAGTATCAAGTATGGAATAATATAAATAAGTGTGATGGAAAAATTGATGGATTATGTTATCCTAACAAGTAACAGGGAGACATATCAGTGATAGTTCTTACTTGTGAGTGTACACAGACTGTACGCTAAGTTGCAGGTGAAGGCAATAAGAGCGCTACCAATTATAAAAAATATACCCAACATACTCTCTTTACAATAGTCAAAGCAGCTAAATTTCAGTAAAAAGGGATATGTGACTCGGAGAATATAATGGTTGAGTCTATAGGAGGTAAAAACATGCTTGAAGAAAACGTTATCGGCTACACCATTACCAATACCCAGGTGAAGATTTTACTCACCACTGGGGATGAGTTTTTGGGTACCTTAAACACTAAGACAACGAAAAAAGTCTCTAAGTTTTTTACCGAAGAGATGGGTGATAGTGATTTTTTTGTTATCACCAACGTAATTCGCCGTAGTGATAATGAACATATTGATGTGTTAATCTTGAATAAGAATCACGTCATTCATATTGCCCCCATGCCTATATAGAAAACTATACTGGCACGTGGTCGGTTAGGATCTGATCCGAGGTGATTTTTGCTACATGATACATCTCGGTAGTCATGAAACCTCTCTGAATTGTAAATCTAAGCAACTAATAAAATGGCTGGTTCCTCAAAAATGAGGAGCCAGCCATTTTGTTTTGAAATACCAAGTTTTAAGCAAGGAGATATATGATCCTTACCAGTGGTAAGAAAGGGTTGCCTTGATCATGGAGAAATCCATACTTGCTCCCTCTGCATCAACATAGGTTGTAACCGTACCATCTCCCCAGTGATAATGTGAATCGCCAGATCCCTCCTTTATTTCTTCATAACGGTAAGATAGGTGGCCAGCGAATTGATTATAATGATATTTTGCCCCAATCTCAACTCCATACATGTCCTGGTTATCTATATCGGCATACGTTACCAGATTTCTGAGGTGGTGATGATCAGTGGCTTCAGTACGGGCAATAGTACTGGCCATGCCTTTTGCTTCAATAGAGATTGGCCCCATGTGAGCTGTTGCAACCAACCCAAGGTACGGGATGTCAGTCTGTTGCTCGTAGGTAATACCAGCCTCGCCATCGGTGAAGTTGCCTGTCTGGTCACGTAATGTGCCTGATGATGAATAAATATACGATCCACCATACGCAGTCCATTCAAAGGTATTGCGTTTATAGCCTACAAGGCCAGCTAGGGTAAAATTTCTGGTATTTAAAAATGTGCCTTCGAGAAAATAATCGAATTGATAGCCCCTGGTAACTTTGGTGTCATCATGATGGGACCAATCTGACCAGTTAAGATCCGGGTATGCCAACCAGTCGTAATCATCCATTGTTCCCTCACCATCCCAGGCATTTCCCCAGAATTCCAAGCCAGCTTTAAACCAGCGTACTGACGGAATGAGGCGTATTTTAATGCCTGCTCCCAAAACAGCAAGGGAGTCAATATCCCAGATAAGATGACTTACTTTCCATTGCGGACTTCTGTTATAAACAATTTCATTGGCCTGGCCAAAGAGATATGCCGTGCCGAGATAGATGGTGGCGTTGTCGTTGAGCTTCATTTCAACTTCTTCAATATCTGTTTCGGACTTTGCTAGGAGTGGCGTAGAGAATCCAAACAGAAAAATAAGAATGCTCAGTATAATTATCGGATAAATGGATTTTGGTGTGTTATTTCCTGTCATATTGATTCTCTTTCTCGGGTCAAAAAAAGGGGCAGAACCCAAAATAGGTCTGCCCCGGTATAGCTAGCAACTACTCAGAGTGAGATCAGGTGATCTCCAAATTGCTTTCTGAATGGCGTTTGACGGCAACTACCATCTTGTACAGCAAGGTAAGAACAAAGGCACCAGTGCCCCATACGCCGGCTACAATCAGTACCTCGATCAAGGTGGGATAGTATTCAACGATGTGTTCCAGCGGTGTGGGTACAAAACCACCGAGAACAAGGCCGAGACCCTTATCAATCCAGAGGGCGATAAAGATCATAGAACAGGCCAAGGCCAGGTAGCCATCTGATTGAAGCTTCCTGGAGTAAAAGAGGACACCAAGTCCAGTGAGGCCAAGGATATTAGAGGCCTGCATAAACGGTACCAGATTATTGTAGGTCTCACCATGGTGAGTGAGTCCTACATAGAGGTACTGAATGGTGTGCAGATGGCCAGGGATCTGGGAGTAATAGCCAACAAAGACCTCACAGATAACAAAGAAAAAGTTGACTATGGTGGCATAGCCGATGATGGTCACCAGCTTGTCTTTGGCCGTCTGGCCGACATCGAAGTTGGCAGTCTGCTTCATGATAAGAGCAATGACCAGCAACAGGGATGGGCCAGCAGCAAAGGCCGAGGCTAGAAAGCGTGGGGCCAGGATGGCTGTAAGCCAAAAATGACGACCCGGCAGACCACAGTACAAAAAGGCGGTAACCGTATGGATTGAAATCGCCCAAGGTATAGAGAGATAGATGAACGGTTTCAACCAGGTTGGGTACTTAATGCCTTTATATTCTGCATGCAGAATAACAAAACCGCACAACAGATTCAAAAAGAGATAGCCGTTAAGAACGATCATGTCATAGAACAGCATGGATCCAGGTTGGGCATGAAAGACCACGTTCAAGGCCCGCATGGGCTGACCAAGATCTGCCATAATGAAGAGCAGACACATAACGATGGCGGCAATGGCCATGAACTCACCAAGTATGGTGATCCGGCTAAATGCCTTGTAATGATGAATGTAATAGGGCAGAACCAGCATCAGTCCACCCGCAGCAACACCGACCAGAAAGGTAAACTGGGAGATATATAACCCCCAGGATACATCCCTGCTCATACCGGTTGCTCCAAGACCGTAATTGAACTGGGCCACATAAGCTAAGGCGCCTGCGCTCATTACTCCGAGCAGCATAACAACCCAAGCCCAATAAAGGCCGTTTCCTTTTAATATTTTATCAACCATTTTAGAGTCCCCTTAGACAATGTAGAAGAGTGATGGTTTTGTTCCCGCAGAAGGCTTACGCTGGATGGTAAAGCGCTTGCGCAGCACCTTGGAAACCGCGGAGTTGGGATCGTTGAGGTCGCCAAATACCATGGCACCTTCCGCACCTTTATTGGCTGTCTGCACACAGAGCGGTAACTCGCCCCGTTTGAGATGGCCGGCACAGAAGTTACATTTCTCAACAACACCACGCATCCGGGTGGGGAAGCGGGGATTGATCTCCTTGATGAACGGTACGCCGTCGTGGGAGCCTCGTGGGCTACGCCAGTTAAAGCTTCTGGCCCCGTAAGGACAGGCCGCCATACAGAAGCGGCAACCGATACAGCGATGGAAATCCATGACAATTATACCCTCACTGTTTTTAAAGGTGGCCCGGGTGGGGCATGCCTTAACACAGGGTGGATTGTCACAGTGGTTACAGCTTACCAGGAAATTACCATTGGCAGTGAGATCATTTCTCTTGTTCTGAGTATGCTCAGGGAAGGCGTTTTCAAATTTCTCTGTCCAGAGCCATTTGATCTCATCCTTTTTTACTGGAAAGTGAGGGACATTATGATAGCCATGACAGGCATCCATACATTTTTCTGCCAGTCCAGGGGTGGCATTGAACTTGGTAGTATCAATAACCATACCCCAACGGACACCAGTGGGGGCTGCTTCACCATGACCACCGTGGGCTTCCGCTGCCGGGGCAGCATGGCCGCCTCCATGACCGCCAGAGGCCTGGGCCAGGCTATTAAGAGCAACCGGGGCTGCTACTCCAGCCACAGCTGTCAGTCCTGCCAGTTTTAGGAATTTTCTTCTATTATTATCCATTAGTGGGCCTCCTTGCCTGCAGCAGGCTCAACCGGTGCAATATGGCAATCCCAGCAGTACGGGTACACTGAGGCATACTCATGGCAACGGTCACAAAATTTGACCTTGCTGGTATGGCAATGCAAACAGCCATTTTGTAGACTTTTCTCAACCATGAGATCGCCGGCAGGTACCATTTCACGTTTTCCATCACGGATAACCTCGTCACGCCACTGGTTAAGGAGTTGCATATGGCTCTTGGCCATCTCACTCTTCTCCAGGACACAACTGGTGTAGCCCTTGGGCTTCTCCGGTTCTGGTTTATTATTGTCCCCGGCAATCATATTGTAGCCGACCGCAGAAAGGGCCAGCACAAGGAAAATTGCCAGTCCAGTAAGGACAGTTCCTTTATCGTACATTGATTAACCCTCCTCCCGTGGAACAAGTTCCTCAAAGCGCAGGCCTTGATCACGGTTTTCGATTTCACCATCCATAACCAGGGCATTACCAACCATCTCAGAGATACCAATGACATCAACATCCGTGGTTGCCATTGGATTATCACCTGTGGGGGGCATCCAGTATTCCATCAGGGGCTGGAGTGTCGCACGGTCAATGGCACAGACGTTAGCCAGGGCATTGACACCATGCTTGCGATAGACATGCTCCACGGCATTAGCTCGGGGCAGACCGGAACGCATACGAAGCTCCATGATCTCACCGGTATTCAAGCCGGTACCGGAACCGCAGCAGTAGGTTTTCTCACGAATAGTGTTCTCGGGCATTTCATACCATTTAGGCACGATAGCATCGAGGATATAACGCGGCTCATCAATCAGCCCCATGGCCCGAGCCGGGTTACATGAATCATGAAAGGTGGGAACGCGGTGGGCATTACGCTGGGGATCAAGCTTGAGCTTGCCATGCTTGATAAGATCAGCAGTAAACTCAGAGATATGCACCATTTTGGTGGAGGCTGCATTCTCAAATACCGTGCCAGTGATGGGCGACTTGGGTACCTGTAGAAAATCAGCAGGGCCATTCATGGTATCCATATACTGATGGATAACACGCCACATATGACCACACTCACCGCCTAAGATCCATTTAACCCCAAGGCGCTTGGCCTCGGCGTATTGCTTGGCGTTTAACTTTTTCATCATCTCGTTGGAGGTGAAGAGACCGAAGTTGCCGCCCTCAGAGGCATAGGTAGAAAATGTGTAGTCCAGGCCAATATGCTCGAACAGCAGCAGATAGCCCATAGCGGTGTAAATGCCAGGTTCGGCAAAGACATCGGCCGATGGTGTAATAAAGAGAACCTCAGCACCCTTCCTGTTAAAGGTCGGATTAACATCAATACCAGTAATTTCTTTGATATCATCAACGAGGTATTCAATATTATCTTTAAAGGTATGGGGCTGCAGACCCATATGGTTACCGGTGCGGTTTGAGTTCGCCGCCGGCTCCAGGATCCAGTTGATGCCAATACCAACGAGATGCAGCAACTCACGCAGCATCATGGTGATTTCAGCAGTATCGATACCATAAGGGCAGAACACTGAACAACGGCGACACTCAGTACACTGGTAGGCGTACATGAACCATTCTTTCAGTACCCCTACGGTCATGGGGCGAGCGCCCAACATTTTACCGAGTATCTTGCGTCCTACTGAGTATTCATTCCGGTAGACGGAGCGAAGTAGCTCAGCCCGGAGTACAGGCATATTTTTTGGGTCACCAGTACCGAGGAAGAAATGACATTTGTCAGCACAGGCACCGCAGCGGACACAGATATCCATGTACACCTTGAGGGAGCGGAATTTACCAAGACGCTCTTTAAGGCCGTCCATGATAATTTTTTCCCAGCCATCAGGCAGCAACCAGTCATCATCTTCAGGATTCCATTCCCGCGCATTGGGGAATTTATGGTACTCCTGAATTTCAACCTTGGTGGGGTAGGCGTAGTTGCCTTCTTTAAATACAGCAGGGGTGTCCATCCAGTCTTTGCGGGGGATGGCGCCGGTGAACATATTCGCCTCGTGAGCGGTATTAAACCGGAGTTCTTCTACTTTTGGGATAGCCATTATTTCTCCTCCTCTTCTGTAGCTGCTGGCTCAGGAGGGAGTTCCTTGTCTACAGGAATTCCAGCACCGACCATGAACTCACGGAACTCATCCTCATATGCTGCATAGGAATGGGGCTTGATGTTCGGATCGTTCCATGGGTTGATGTGACGCTTGGCCCGGGTATCGTTGGCCATATTCCTGGTAGGACTGAAAAAGATACCACCCATATGCATTAACTTGGAGAATGGGAAGTAGGTCATCAGGGCCGAAACAAGCATTACGTGCATAAAAAAGATGGGGTGGATACCGCCAGGGTTATTCCAGCTAAAGGAAACAAAACCCATGGTGAGCTGCTTGACCTGGGTGATGTCAACCCGATAAAAGTGGCGCATGAGCATACCGGTGATACCGATAGCCATGATGAGCAACAGAGGGAAATAATCAGCAGGTAGCGAGATGTAACGGATCTGCGGCATGATCAGGCGGCGAGCCATGAGACCAGCTGCAGCACCCACAAGGATCAGGCCTGAGGCAAAGAGTACCGGAGCACCGATCTGCAAAAAGCCGTCAAGATATTCAATAACCGGCACAAAGAATGGAATCGGCTCGGTAAAGAGACGCATATGGCGTAGGACAATGGTCAAAAAGGCATAGTGAAAACTAATACCCATGAGCCACAGCCAGATGCTAGAACCATAAACAATTTTGGGGCCGTCATGTACCTCTGCTCTGGTGTTGCGAAACAACGACCGGAACAGGAAAACTTCCAGGAACATTCTGACAATCACGTCAGCCTTAGTTGTAGGGCAGTCAAAACGGTCTTCCTTGATGAAAGACAGTGACCGGCCCTGGCCGCAGGTTGTAGGAATCTTGAAGGGCACCGGGGAACTCGACCAGTCTAAGACCTTACGAATAAATCCCACGATGAAGACCAAGAAAGCCACACACGGCAGCACGATCCCAACCAGGAACTGGGTGCCCTGTGACATTCCCAGCAACCCTCCGGCTGCGATCAGCACTAAGACTGCGATGAAGGGATTCAGGACTTTCATTAACCGTTACCTCTCTTCATTTGGTGTAGGTTGTTCTTGCGGATGTTTTTCGAAAACACCCATAGCACGGTGAGCCTTAAACGTCTCGCAGTGACAAAAAAAAGAGAGCCTTCTTCAAGATGTGTGATCTTGGGGAGTGACTCTACTTATGGTTTGTTGCCGCGTTTTATGTTGTCTTTGAGCAGGCGTGAGGGACATACCGAACTTTCAACGATAATGTTTCTGCCGGATTCAACCTCGTTTAAGCGAGCCTGAAGAAGTTGTTCCCTACTCTGAGCAAAGATATCAAAGACGGCTAAGGCAGCCGCATCCACTCTGGCACAAAATGCCAAAAACTCAATATATAACGTATCCATCCCTTCTTTCTTGCATTCTGCTGCTATCATATCTTTTATTTTAAAGATAAAACCAACAGCTTGAGACGGTGAGATGGGCTGAAGGGCGCGCACTTTAAGGAGTTGACGCAGATCTGGTGTCACTACCTCATCATCGCTTTCATCACAGATAACATCGAAGAGTTCAGCCAGACCAACGCGGGTCTTGTGGCCGATGGGATTGGCAAATTGATTTTTCTGCTTTTTGAAAATACGGAAGGTATCCTTTTGATATTCTCCTAAGAGAATATCCTCCCAATCTGCAAGGAGTTTGTCCCGTTTTTGTGTTAGCAGCTCTTGAAGCTTCATGCCCGTAATTTCCTGATCTCTCAGTGATAATGCCTTCTGGCCGTTCAGTCCGTCGTGGTGGTCTCAGATGAGTCCAGAGAAAGATGAATGGTCATTCATATAATGTCCGGAATGGTTAGCACAGTTGGGGGGATTTATCAATGAAAATTTCGTTTTACAACAGGGAAGCAAAGGAGGGGATAGGTGGGTAGTACTACTGTTTTTCTTTGCTGAAAAGGGGTATTTAATCGATGATCTGTAGAATAACCACTGTCTCTGGTGGGT
>JAOZSN010000095.1 GCA_029939635.1 Deltaproteobacteria bacterium | reverse complement strand
CGCAGACAAAGTCCACTGCCCCAGCCTCCAAGGCGTCCATGGTAATCTGTTGGCCCTTGGCGGTGAGTGAGCTGACCATCACCACTGGCATGGGATATTGCGGCATGAGACGACGCAGAAACTCTACGCCATCCATGCGTGGCATCTCTACATCCAGGGTCATGACATCAGGTGCCAGTTGAACAATCTTGTCCCGGGCAACAAAGGGATCTGGAGCTGTGCCCACCACCTCTATGCCCGGGTCGCCACTTAAGCCCTCGGTCAAAATATTGCGCACCAGGGCTGAATCATCAACAATGAGAACTTTGATTATTTGTTTCATTTTTTTGATTACCATTGAACTTCAGCCTGTTTGTGTGGCAGTTGAAAGCACGAGTTATTTGTTAGTATTTTTTGACTGCTGAATTCTAAATTTTCCTATACAACGCTGGTTGCACATAGCTGAACAATCCATCATCGCGGTTTATGCTTTCAGAATGGCCAATAAACAGATAGCCTCCGGGTTCCAAGGCAGCGTGGAATTTACGCACCAGCTTTTGGCGGGTGATATCGTCAAAATAGATCATCACATTACGGCAAAAGATGATCTGGAATAGTTGTTTAAAAGGAAAGGGGTTCATCAGGTTAAAACGACGGACAACCACCTCTTGCCGCACCTTTTCAATGACCTCCACCAGTTCGCCCTGTTTTTTGAAGTAGCGTTGCTGCATGGCAGCAGGGGCTTGGCGGATGCGATCTGCTGGGTAAATACCCTCTTGCGCTACCTCCAAAACACGCTGGGAGATATCGGTGGCCAGGATGCCAGCATCCCACCGCGGATACTCCATGGCAAAATAATCAAGCATGAGCATCACCAAGGTATAGGGCTCCTCACAGGTTGAGCAGCCTGCACACCAGAATCGTATGTCGTTAGAGTGGCGAGCTTTTAATTTGTTGGTGATCTCAGGGAGGACTGTTTTGGTGAAAAACTCGAAATGGGCCTTTTCCCGGTAGAAATAGGAGTAGTTGGTGGAAATTTTGTTAATCAACGAGGTGAATGACTCTTGGGAAGGGGTGTTTATCAGATGGTCATAGTATTGCTGGAAACTGATAAACCCTTTATCTTGCAATTCTTTTTGCAGGCGACCCACCACCAAGGCTTTCTTCTGTTCAGTGAGGTTGATGCCAAAACGGTCATACACCAGGGTGCGCAGGAGTTGAAATTCAGAGTCTTTGATTTGCATGGTTTACTTGTCAGGCGTTGAAATTCAGGTTTTAGTTGTCTTTTTTGCTGACTTTTGCCTCTTGCGTTCTGGATCCTAATCCGAGTTTCACCGTAAAGGTGAAGGTAGAGCCCTCACCAAGTTTGGACTCCATCCAGATTTGGCCATTCATAAGTTTTACCAGCTTGGAACAGATGGTGAGCCCTAGCCCCGAGCCTTGCTGCCTGCGTGTCTTATACGGTTCGGCATGGCCAAAGGCCTCAAATATGAGATCATGTTTCTTTTCCGAGATACCACAGCCACTATCACTGATTGCCAGCTGCAGGGTCAAGCCTGTGTTGTTTTGTTCAATGCATGTTGCTGAGATGATGATGGAGCCCTTTTCTGTGCATTTAATGGCATTATCAAGGAGATTTTGAATAATGAGGCCCAGCACCTTGGCATCCCCGCTGAACTGTTTGGGCAGATCAGGGGCAATTTCCACCTGTAGATCAAGGGCCTTGGTTTCCAGTTTGGACTGGAAGCTGGTGAGCAGGTTGCCAATAAGATCTTCCAGAGTAAACGTGGTGGGATGCAGATCCTGTTTACTGGTTTCCAAATTAGTATAGTTGAGGATTTGGTTCACCAGCTCCATCAGCCTATCTGCCGAGACACGGATCATATTGGTATAGGTGGCATACTGCTCTTCCATCTCCATGTCGCCGAGCAGGGAAGAAAAGCCTAAGATGCCGTTCATGGGAGTGCGTAATTCATGGCTGATGGTATGGATGAAGTCACTCTTGGCCTGGCTGGCCACCTCGGCCGCAGCCTTGGCATGGTGCAGATCTTTGATAAGGCAGCGTTCACGAAAGATGCGTTGCATCTTGGCCTGGAGCTCATCCTTGGCAAAGGGTTTACCAATAAAATCAGCGGCACCGGCCGAGATCAGATCAGTAAAGCTGTAAAGCTTGGTGTGGCCAGAGATGACCAGCACATCACAGTGGGGGTGAAATTTACGGATATGGTGGATGAGCTCCATACCATCCATCTCCGGCATAACCATGTCTGTAATCACCACACCGTAGTCATGTTTGTCCAGTAGGTGGGTAGCCTCTATACCGTTCTTGGCAAGGTCTGTCTCCAAGCCAAAGGCGTTGACATAGCGTTTTAACAGTATACGTAGGGTGAGGTCATCATCCACCAGCAGTACACGTTCTTTTATCTGGGATAGATCAATCTGCCACATGGTTTTCATCCGTATCCGTATTCTCGGCCTTTACTACCAGAATATCATCAATGCAATTTAGAAAATGATCCACCAGCAGTGGGTCAAAATGACGCCCACGCTGCTCACGCAGATAATCCAGGGCCTTTGCCACGGAAGATTTTTCTTTGTACGCCCGCTTGGAGGTGATGGCATCAAAGACATCGCAAATAGCGGTAATGCGACCTGGCTTGGGAATTTGCTCGCCGCTGAGACCACCCGGGTAGCCAGTGCCGTCAAACTTTTCATGATGGCTCAGGGCAATAACAGCACCCATGACCAACAAGGGGGAGGTGGAGTCAGCCAGGATGCGGTAGCCGAGTTCAGCATGCTCTTGCATGGTGCTGAATTCGGCATTAGTGAGTTTCCCTGGCTTGAGCAGGATGGTATCAGAGATACCTATCTTGCCTATATCATGCAAAGGAGCAGCATCCCGGATGAGGCGAATGGTTGTTTCCTCTTCTCCTGCCTGGCGTGCCAGGAGCTGGGTGTAGAGTCCCACCCGTATGGTGTGGCGCGCTGTTTCATTATCCCGAAATTCCGCCGCCTTGGCCAGACGATGGATGGTTTCCTGCTGGGAGAGTTGTAATTCATGGGTGCGTTCAGCCACCTGTTGTTCAAGTTCAGTCTGGTAGTGGCGCTGGGAAATTTCCAGCTCACGGCGGCGTAAGGCATTGGCAATATTGATGACCAGTTCATTGCGGAGAAAGGGTTTAATGACATAGCCATAGGCCCCTAACTCCAGCGTTTTCATGGCGGTTTGCCGGTCATCAACTGCCGTAACCATGATCACTGCCAAGTCACTGGAGACTGATTTTATCTCATTGAGTAACTCCATACCTCCCATAATGGGCATGGTTATATCACAGATAAGCAGGTCAAAGGGAATGGCCGCCAATAATTCCCTGGCCTCCATACCATTGCTTGCCATGGTACAGGTATAGCCCTCAGTTTTCACCACTCGACTGATAAGCTCCCGCATATGTCGCTCATCATCCACAATGAGGATACGGGGTGGCATATCTTGTATGTCTGTGTCATCATCTTTCATGGTTAGTGTGTCTTGGGCTCCATGCCAAAATCTTTGAAAACCTGTTGCATCTTGGTTGGAACAATCGGTTTGGTAACATAGGCCTCACAAGAGCCTTTGACAAAGGCCTCCATGACATTCTTGGCATCTTCTAATGCCGTAACCATGACGATTTTCACCATATCACTGCCGCCAATGCTGCGTTCACTCTCCAGACGGCGGATCTCCTTTAAGGCGGCCTGGCCATCCATCACCGGCATCATGATGTCTAGGCAGATAAGATCATAAGAATCACCACTTTCCAGGGAAGAGGTGAATTTTTTCAGGGCTATTTTGCCGTTTTCGGCCACCTCGCAGTGGCCATAGGGGGTGAGGATGACCTTTAACACCTCTTGGCTTACCAAATCATCTTCAACTATGAGGAATTTCATCTATTCTCCTTCAGGCTCTTGGGTCATTTCTAGAATTTTTTGGACATCAAGGATCAGGCAGACCTCACCATCTCCCATAATGGTACAGCCAGATACACCACCGATATTGCCACCAAACTTGGAGACATAGCTGGACAGGCCCTTGATTACCGTTTGTTGCTGGCCAAGGAGCTCGTCCACCAGAAGGCAGAAATTTGCTCCCCTGGCCTCAAGAACCACCAGGATACCTTTCTCTAATTCATGGTTATCCGGAGTTAAACCGTGCATTTCATGGAGGCGAATGATGGGCAGCAGATTCTCACGGACCTTCACCACCTCCTGGCCATCCGGTGCTATGGTGATCATCTCGGGCGTGGCCCGGAATGATTCAATGATATTGATGATAGGGATGATATAGCGGCTTTCACCACTACGTACCAGCATGCCCTCAATAATCGCCAGGGTCAGGGGGATCTGTAACTCAACTTTGGTGCCCTGCCCTGGTTTAGAGCTGATGTCAATGCTGCCCTTGATCTTTTCCAGATTCTGGCGTACCACATCCATGCCCACGCCACGTCCGGAGATATCGGTTACCTGGTCAGCAGTGGAGAATCCTGGCGCAAAGATGAGGGCAAAGACATCCTTGTCGCTCATATCCGAGCCATCACCATTGATCAAGCCTTTTTCCACGGCTTTGGCCAGGATTTTATCACGGGGCAGACCGCCACCATCATCATCAATGGTTATTTTTACCACCCCTTCCTCGTGGAAAGCTGAGAGTTTAATGGTGCCACTCTCTGGCTTGTTTGCCGCCAGGCGTTTCTCGGCCGGTTCAATGCCATGATCCATGGAGTTGCGGAGCAGATGAACAAGGGGGTCGGTGATGGTTTCAATCACTGTCTTGTCCACCTCGGTTTCCTCACCAATGAGTTGTAGATCCACCTTCTTGCCAGATTTGCGTGATAGATCATGAACTAGGCGAATCATGCGTCTAAAGAGTCCTGAAACTGGAATCATGCGTAAGGTCATGGCCATTTCTTGTAAGTCGCGGACGATTTTACCGAGATGCTGGCCAGCCTTCTGGAAATTATCCAACTCCAGTTCTTCGAGATCAGGGTTGTTGATCACCATGTTTTCGGCAATAACCAGCTCACCGATAAAATCAATGAGGCTATCAAGCTTGCCAAGATCCACCCGGATGTCCTGCTTTTTCACCGCTTGCTTGCCAGGGGCCTTTTTCTGGCGGCGTTTGGCCTGGGTCTCTAAGGCCTTTTCTATCTGTTTTTCATCAACGCTACCACTCTCAAGGAGAATCTCACCCAGGGGTTTGTTTTGCTGGGCCAGGCTGTCGCTAATTTCCTCCTTACTGGTCGCCCCCTGTTCGATGAGGATTTCACCCAGGCGTTCTGGTGGGGCAGGTAGCGGAGCTTGTTTTCCTTGCTGGATCGGAGCAAGTTTCTGGTTAGCTGGCAGGAGATCCGCCAGCATGTCTCGGTAGATATCAAGGCCAATTATCTCCCCTGAACCGCCATTGTCAATGTCAGTAACGCTTTCGCGGTGGATATCAATAAGTTTAAGGAGCAACTCGCCTGCGGAGGTTTTATTGATTTGTCCCCCAGTACGGGTAAAGTCAATAACCGATTCCATCTGGTGACTTAACGCTTCCATGTCGGCAAAGTCGAGAAAACCGCAATTACCCTTAAAGCTGTGGATACCACGGAAGATCTCATTAAGGATATCATGATTATCAAGATCCTTGAGCCAGCGTAGCAGCTCTTCCTCCAGGTTCTGCAGCAGATAGCTTGCCTCGCTGATAAAACTTTTTACCATCTCAGGGGAGACGCTTTCTGCTGGCTGGGCATAAAGATCAATGAGGGGCGGGGCCTCGGCTTTTGGGGGGGCTGGTGCAGTTTCTGGCGCCGCTGCTGTTGTATCACCACCCTTGGAGTGCTCAATGGCCTGCAGAAATTTGTCACGAATCTCCTTGCTTTCCTCGGCCAGGGCCTCATCATTAAACTCGTTCTCCACATGGTCGATGGCGGCGCGGATAAAATCAATACCCTGACAGAGCAGATCAATATGATCTGCGGTGAGGGGAAAGACATCGGTACGGATGAGATCGAGCAGATTTTCAGCAGAATGGGAGCTGGTGGCAATATTTGTAAAGTTGAGAAAACCAGCTGCCCCTTTTATGGAGTGGAAGAGGCGAAAGATGGAGTTGATATCATCGGTGATATCCCCTACTTCGCCATCATCGGAGCACGACTGGCCCATCTCAATGATCACCGGTTCCAGTTCATCAAGTAATTCGCGAATCTCCTGGACAAATTCCTGTACCATCTCGATATGTTCTGGATCGTATTGTTCAGACATAGTTTTTTCTTAGCAGTCAGAATTTCGGAGTCAGGAGTCAGAAGATCAAGGGGCAGAATAGTAGTATTGCGACTGTTTTATTCTGTTTCCTGTCTGCTGACTTCTGGCTCCTAGTTTTTAAAATTTCCTGAAATCCTTGTCATCCAGATCAATTACTTCACTGGGGGTAACGGGGCCGGTTACTGGTGCTTGAATTTGTGGTTGGTTCGCCTCTGCCGGTGCTGCTAAAGGTGCCGCTACTTGCGCGGTTGGTGTGCTGTAACCCGCATTTTTGAGCTGAAAGCGGCTCATCATCTCCTTGAGGCGCAGGGCCTGACTGGAGAGCTGTTCGGCTGCTGCTGCACCCTCCTCGGCATTGGCCGTATTCTGCTGGGTTACCTGGTCGATCTGGCTGATGCCCACATTGACCTGACCGATACCCTCGGCCTGCTCATTGGAGGCCGCAGCAATTTCTGCCACCAGATCACTGACCTTACCCACTGAGCCGACGATCTCATCAAGACCCTCTGCTGTACGATTAGCAATAGAGGTGCCATTGGCTGTTTTTTCCACCGAGCCTTCGATTAGTTCAGCTGTCTCTTTGGCGGCCTTGGCGGAGCGAGCGGCCAGGTTACGAACCTCTTCAGCCACCACAGCAAAGCCTTTACCGTGTCGGCCAGCCCGAGCTGCTTCCACGGCTGCATTCAAGGCCAGCAGGTTGGTTTGAAAGGCAATTTCATCAATGGTCTTGATGATCTTGGAAATATTTTGACCAGCCTCGGAGATATCCTCCATGGCCAGAACCATATCCTTCATCTGCTCATTACCGCGCTGGGCTGCTTGTCTGGTCTCCTCGGCCAGATTATTGGCCTGGCCAGCATTCTCGGCATTGGTCTTGGTTTGCGAGGCCATCTCAGTCATGGAGCTGGTTATCTGCTCCAGGGAAGCGGCCTGTTCAGAGGCTCCCTGACTTAAGGAATTGCTGGCATCTGCCACCTGGCCAGAGCCAGAGGCGATCTCCTCGGTGGCCACCAGGATCTCTGCCACCATAGCGTTGAGATCCTGGCTGGTTTTGACCAAGGCAGCGCCAATGACATCCTTGTCATCTTTGGTTTCGGCAGCAAAGGTGAGATCACCATTGGCCAGTTGATCCAGGGCCTTGACCACCACAAACTGCAGGTCATCGGCAAAGGAGTCCATGGTCTTGGCCATGCGTCCGATCTCATCGCCCTGCTCCATTTTCAGGCGCATATCCAAATGGCCTTTGCTCAGCTCCTGCACCATGGTCGCCGCTTCACTCACCGGACCGGTGATAATTTGGGTGACGAACAGGGTGAGCAGGCCACCCAAGAGGAAAACGAGAATGGTAAAACCTGCTACCAGGCTCCAGCGCAAAGAGATGAGTTTATCCATGCTCTCTTTTTCGCTTGCCATCATCATGGCCTGCTGACTGGCAATATCCATGGCCATGACCATAATACCCGCAGTCTTGCCAGAGTAGTCCTTGATGGGGAAGACTGTCAGGTAATAGTTGTCCTTGACCTGGGAGAAAATATCCTTTCGACCTTTATCCAGCAGGGAGACATCAACAAGCTCATCGGTCACTTCTTTGCCTGTGCTTGTGCAAAAGACATATTTCCCCTCCAGCACCGGGTAGCGAGTTGGGTCTTGAAGCTTGGTGGCAATGGGGAGCAGGTCATTATCCATGTAGACGGCGTAATGATTTTTTTCATCGGTTTTGCTCACCTTTATGACATTGGTAAAGGAAAGTAAAACTTCATTGGAACCTAGGTGTTTGCCATCAGGCCCAGTGACAGGGACCAATCCACGGATGGCAAAGCCTCCTCGGCCTACCTCGATGCCTGAAAGGGAGTGGCGCTTCTGGTTGACGGTGATTACTGATTTGCGGAAGGTGGAGATATCGTCGGATATATCCACCTTGTTACCTTGTCGTTTGGTTTGCCACCCTTGCCGCCAGATACGTACCAGGCTATGGGCATTGGGTAGATGATAGTGGAGTTTGAATTCTTTGGCTCCAGTGCTTCTTTTATAGCTGTCAACTATGGGCTGTAACAGAGTGCGTAACTGCTCCCTGGCTTGTTGGCTCTGGGGGTCATTTTCATCGTCAATATTGCCCTGGGCAGCTAGCTGGTATGCCTCCACCACGGCAGGTATCTGGGTGAAAAAAGATGCCTGTTCCAGGGCCTTTTTTCCTGCCCTGTCGATATTGTTATATATTTCTGCTATCTTGTTTTGGGCAGCGGTCTCCAAGGCGTTTTGATTGAGCTCTTTGGTTGAGGCCATCTGTTTATGGATTAAATCGGTGAAGGTGCTGTTAAGAAAAATACCGCCAAGGAGGCCGCTGACCACTAGACAGAGAATAATGGGAAGAATAAACTTTGTGCGGATTTTCATAGTGGAAAATTTTCTCATGGAATTTTCTCGTTTTTAATTGGTGTTTGTTGGGTTTTCAAGTTCATGTTCTATCTATTCCAACTCCTCGTCATAGAGCAGTTTTTCGGCATTGAGCAGGATCTTGACCTCATCATCAATCTTGCCCATGCCCTTGAGATAGCGGCTACTCTCGCCCTTGCCGGTCTTGGGGGGTGGTTCCACCTGGGCTTCAGGAATACCAGCCACCTCCCGAACCTCATCCACCACTAGGCCCACTGCTGAGTTGTTGATGTCTACGACAATGATACAGGTTCGTTCATCATACTCCTTGGCCTCCATGTTAAAGCGTAGACGGATATCCATCACCGGGATCACCTTGCCCCGCAGGTTGATGACCCCCTTGATAAAACCTGGCATATCTGGCACCTCAGTAATTTTCTGGATACCAATGATCTCAGTGACAAAGGCGATATCCAGGCCATAATCTTCACCGGCCAGGTGGAAGGTGAGATATTTATCCTTCTGGGTATCCTCGTCATCATCATATATGTCATCATCCAGCATATCTTCTGCTGTATTGCTCATGGGGACTATTCCTTGTTTAGCTGGTTTAAATGCGTAGGAATAAAGAAGGTAAAGAAATAAAAAATAGGGAGGGAGTATTTACTTAAATACCTATCTTTTTCTCTATTTCTATTATTCTTTACCTTCTTCATTTCCTGTATTTAAAATTTCCCAAAATCCTTATCATCGAGATCAATTACCTCACTAGGGTTTTGTGAGGCAGTGGGTGCGGCCAGTGTTGGTTGCGTTGGTGCTGGTGTCTGGGGCTGTTGTGGGGGAAGGGTCATAGTAGGTTGACCCCCATAGGCGGAACCCTTCAAACGGAAGCGGCTCATCATTTCTTTGAGGCGTAAGGCCTGGCTGGAGAGTTCTTCGGCGGCAGATGCTCCCTCTTCGGCGTTGGCTGTGTTCTGCTGGGTTACCTGGTCTATCTGACTGATGCCTATGGTTACCTGGCCAATACCCTCGGCCTGCTCGTTAGAAGCGGCAGCAATTTCTGCCACCAGATCACTTACCTTGCCCACTGAGGAGACAATCTCCTCCAGGCGTTCAGCGGTGCGGTTAGCGATTTCTGAACCATTGGCTGTTTTTTCCACCGAGCCTTCGATGAGCTCGGCGGTTTCCTTGGCAGCCTTGGCTGAGCGGGCTGCCAGGTTACGTACCTCTTCAGCCACCACGGCAAAACCTTTACCATGGCGGCCAGCGCGGGCCGCCTCTACAGCAGCATTGAGGGCCAGCAGGTTGGTTTGAAAGGCAATTTCATCAATGGTCTTGATGATCTTGGAAATATTCTGGCCTGCCTCGGAGATATCCTCCATGGCACCAACCATATCCTGCATCTGTGCTTGACCACGTTCAGCTGCCTCACGGGTCTGGTCTGACAGGGTATTGGCCTGGCCGGCATTCTCGGCATTGGTCTTGGTCTGGGAGGAGAGCTGAGTTACTGAGGAGGTGATTTCCTCCAGGGAGGCGGCCTGTTCAGAGGCACCCTGACTCAAAGACTGGCTGGCATCTGCCACCTGGCCGGAACCAGAGGCGATCTGCTCGGTGGCCACCAGGATCTCTGCCACCAGGGAGTTAAGGTCTGCGCCGGTACGGGCCAGGGCATTACCGATAACATCTGCATCATCCTTGGGCTTAGCATCAAAGGTAAGATCCCCCACGGCTAGTTGTTCCAGGGCTGCTACCATGTCATTTTGCAATTCATCGGCAAACTTGTCCATGGTCTGGGCCATCTCGCCGATCTCATCCTTTTGGTCCATGCCAAGGCGCATATCCAGGTGGCCACGACTCATTTCTTTAAGCATCGCTACGGTGCGGGCCAGGGGCTGACTGATGGCACGGGCCATGAAAAAGGCCATGGCCACACCAGTGACCAGGGCTAAAATGCTGCAGATAATCACCGCTGTTTTGGTGTTGTTTGCTGCTGCCACCATCTCTTCATCGGTCATGACCTTTTCGCTGACCATGTGACCAATCTGCATGAGTAGATCTTGGGTGCTTTGGAGCTGGGGCAGGGTGGTGGAGGCAAAGATCTCCTTGGCCTTTTCCAAGCCCTTCCTATCCTGGCTGGCGATATTCTGCATGGTGAGCAGGTTTTCCAGGGTGTCATGGAGTAGCGGCAGGGTGGTTGCATTGAAATAGCTGCGGGCCTGGGCTGGGTCGGTGGGCATTATCTCTTTGATCTGCTCGGCGCTGCGATGCAGCTTCTGATGATTGCTTACCATTTGGTTCCAGCTCTGCTTGAATTCAGGAGAACCGTTTTTATAGGCAGCTGTTGCTTCTGGTGTATCCAGCCAATGGCCTAAGGCACATTTATGGGGGTCTGTTTCAACCTCTAGAGAGGACTTGTTGGCCAGGAAGGTGTCGCGGATAATGTCGGCCCATTTGAGATGGTCTGCCTGACGCATACAGAGGATGGTGGGCAGCTGGGAGTCGGCTGGTTTGAAATGCTCTTTAATTTCAGCAGCCGAGGCGTGTAGTTTGCTATGGGGTTCTTCAATCTGTTTGAGCAGGCCGGCCAGGCTGGGAATGAGTTTTTCGGCCTCCTGGCGTCCCTCACCATAGAGCCATTTGCCAAAGGCGCATTTATGGGGATCAAGCTGGACATCCAGCTCAGTGATAGAATCGTCATTGAGCAGGGCCGAGACGTGGCCAGCCCAGTTAAGATGATCCACCTCTTTTTGCACCATATCTCCCCGTAATTTATTACCAGTGATAACCTCATCAGCATTGCCAATGATGGAAACGTTCTCATTTCCCTCCGTACGATGAGCGAA
>JAOZSN010000236.1 GCA_029939635.1 Deltaproteobacteria bacterium | reverse complement strand
CTGCAGGGTGGGAAGATGCAGTTGTGTCTGATTTGGTAGCTCAGTATGGGCAATGGGGCTAGGGGGAATCATTGTTGCCAGGGTGGGGTCCCGGAATTTCTTGATGGTCTTTTCCCGCTGCATATTCAGCACGACTCGGGCGGTGTGGCCACTGATATTGTTACGATGGCGATATAGCTTATAGCTCCCAAACTTTTTGCCTGCCAGCTGGCATTGTTGCTGGATGGAGAGTTTCTGAGAGTTTTGAGCTGTCAATACTTGACCAAGGAGAAAATCAAGGAGATGGGTATAGGTCGACAATGTCTCTTGCGGATCAATATGGCCGCAGAGCTGGCTCAGACAGTAGAGCAGGCGGCGGCTTGGAATGATATCTGCTCGGCCGGAGTTGAGAAGCTGGTGGCGCAGCATCCGCCACCAGGAAATTTTATTGCTGTATTGTCGTTGTCCTAGGTCTAATTGCCTGTCAACTGCCCAGCTTGGTAGGGAGATATCTGGATGATCAGGAGCAACAAGGCGCAGCAAGGTATAATTTGCAAAGCTGTGGCGGAAATGGTGGAAGCGAATACTTGGGTCACCAGTTACCTGTACCATAATCCTTTTAATAACCTTAAATGTCTCAATATCCACCAAGGGGATGGTGTCTTCGCCATCAGCACAGAAGAGAAGATTGTTGCGACTTCCCAGCGGAATCTCGCCAATTCGCTGCATTTTCCAGGAGGATAACAGCTCTTGCTCATCGGGAGACAATAGTGGCGCCAGGGGAATGCGCCGGGTTGATTTTGCAGTCTTTACACGTCGATATTTATTTGTCCTGATAAGTAGTTCAGGGTAGGGGACTGCTATTGGGTTATCAATGCTCACCCCATCTTGGAAATCATCTACCAGCAGTTTTAATGCCTCGTTGCGCCGTAAACCGCAGCGGAAGCCGAAGATAACCAGTAAAAGTTGCATGTCTCGCAACCTTGGTGAATAGTGGCTGTTGTTTTTGATGCTTTGTTTGATCTGCTGGTACTCGTGGTGGGTAATAATATTGGCATCTACATTACTTCCTGTCCCAGCCACGCTTGGTAAATCAACTTCAGGTGCATCAATGGTTTTGGTCAGGAATAAATGTAAAGACTGCAGCTGTCTGACGATATCTCTTTTCAGACTAAGTGAATCAATGGGCAGCAAGACGCATTCATACAAGGCCTCCCATGTTTCAACATCAGCTTTGGCAATATCAAGATTAAAGCCATGGGCGATGAGCCTGGGCACAATTGCTGAATAATAGGTAAGCAAACTGCTTTGTTGAATCTTTTTACCAAACCATGAATTACGTAATCTTTCTGTGCACCACCTGGCGATAAGTTGTAGCAGAGGGCAAGTTTTTGCTGGATCAGATAGGAAATCCTCAATACCGATAAGGGCTGTACTCTTTTCTCTATGCTTCAACTGTTTACGGAGTAAGCGCACCTGGCCAGCCTGACCCTTTTTGCTGTGCTTTCTCCTGAAGTTTAGTGAAATTTTGGGAATGGCTCGCAGTTCTGTTTCTCCAGGTTCCAGAAGTGATTCTTGTTGCTCTCCTGGTTTATTCTCTTGCCGTGGGATATATTTGTTGATCTTTAAATTGGCTCGTAATCTGGCCCAGCTCTGGGCTGGGAGTGATACCCCTTGTTTTAAAGATGAAGCGTAACGAGTCAGGTATTGCGGGATATACAGCCCTGTGAATGTTCGGCATGCAAGGATAAACTCTGAGAGGTTGGGTTGCTTTGCTGCTGAAATGCCATTGCTCACCAGGAAGAAAGTGAGTGCCTCTTTCATTGATTTTCGTGCTGATATTTTTTTTCTGACTGTACTTAAAGGAAAATCCTGCGGATAGCTGAGCCAGTTATGATCAAACATCTTAATCCACTTAAGCAGTAATAATGCAGTGGTGGGATCTGGGAACCAGCGGCGGCTGTAGTATTTCATTGTCCCGCCGCGCAGGGTTTGTTGACAGGTGAGATCTAACCAGAGGAAATACTGTTCTGTTGATTGGTGGTAAGATTTTTTTTCGTTGGCTAAGGAGCCGTAATGGTCTGTTTTTAGCTGATGATCAGTAATTGCCCCTGGCAATGCTCCAAGCCATTTTTCGTGCAGTAAACCGCCATGGATGACGGCGGAAAAAAGAAGCTGCCCGGCAAGGTAGATTTTGTTTTCTGAGTTGGTGGCAAATGTGGGTGGATTTTCCAGGGAGTTGAAAAAAAGTTCTCGGAGATATCTCAGGGCCTTGAGGTCTTCGAATTTTTCAGGTGTGAAGGGTTGAGGGTCTACCGGGATAATTGCCAGAGGAGAAGGGACATTGGCCTGCCATCCTTTGCTTTCCACGCCCAGTGCCAGGCCTTCTATAAAGAGATTATGTTGGTGGCGGCGGGTAATACCGTTATAAATATTAAAAATGTCGTCAATAATAGCGGCAATTTGTTTATCACTTACCGAAATGCCTTCTATGCCTGTAATGAGATGATGATTATGTCTGCCGATGATCCTTAAGGTCTTTTTCTGCTGTTTTAAGGTGTTGGCACGGCGCTGAATGATTTTATCCCTGTGCAATCCTGTTACAGGCTTATCTACATCAACCAAGGGCCAGCCTGGCCATATGTTTGCGGGAAGTTTATAGCGTGAGGCCATGAATCACTTTCCAGCCGCAATTATGCATGATTGTCGTTAATGGCTCTTCTAATTCACTGGCTAGCATGAGAGGGGAAAGGCTGGAAAACTGGCCAAAGACTTCCTGACCGCGTAACCAATGACCCATATAGGCATCAATAATTTCTCCTGTTACCCCTTCCTCCCTCAGTTTGCTGCGGAGGTAATGGCGGTTAACGTTACCCGGCAAGGCATAGTTATTAATATAATCTTTCCCTGATGTGGTTTCCATCTCTTGGTAAGTAATAGACTGCTTGGTATCCGCCTTAATCTTGAGATAGAAAAAAAACCTCAGCCTTGCTTCTTTATCTTCTATTGATTCTCGTCCAGGCCAGGTAAATTCGTCCTCATAGTCCTTCTGTAAGCGTTTGA
>JAOZSN010000235.1 GCA_029939635.1 Deltaproteobacteria bacterium | reverse complement strand
CCACCACGGCCCAGGCCAGAGATTTCACCAAGAAAGATTTCTTGCACATGGGTGCTAAAGAAATCACCTGCACCGTGGACAAGATTGGTGCCTTTAATTTCTTTGCTCGATGCGGAGACGAGGAGATAAATTTTCTCACCAGCAAGAAAACTCTTTATGTCCCGGCAGGAGAAAAACTACGCTATGGCGATGTTGTCAATGTGGTGCATTATGCCCCAGAGGATGCAGGGGGGTCTGTTTTCAAGAAACAAGCGGTGACTGTGGAGATCCTAAAGCAAGCAGACTTCACCCCTCTAAACAGCCCACAAATAGGGATTGTTACAACCTATAAAGAGCGCGGGAAAAAAGGCATCTATTTCCCGAAAGCAAATAAACTTATTGTAATGGAAAGAGTTGGCTCTGTTGGATCTGATGCTGTCGATCTCAAACCAGGCGCTCCATACAAATTTCGTTTTAAAAGGGTACCCACAAAAATTGGTAATGGTTACGCATACACAATGACAGGGGTGGACTATACCGAAGAAAATCGCCCTGCAGCCGAAGACACAAATTTTTAGCATGTGGAGAACAATTCTCACCATCACCATAATTGCAATACTTGTTGCCAGCCCCTTTTTTCTCGCCGCCGCTGTTGCTGCTGAAGAAAATTACTGCCACGACCAGGCCAGCTGGGCCCAATGGGATCAACTAGTGGCCAAGTCCCCAGAAGACACCGCCTTCAAAATCATGTACGCCCTACGCATAGGCCTTTGCGCCATGGTCGAACGCCAGCAGATCAGCATCGATGAGGCCACCATGGTTTTTGAGAGGTACAGGGAGGAGCTGGTTGGGAGAAGGGAAGAAGAGAAGGCCAGGAATAGATCAGGGATAGCTTTGTGAACCCCTGAAAAGTTTTTTGAGGAAAGAAGAGGCCGCAGAGGTAAAATAAAAAAGGAAATGCAACAAAAATGCAACAAGGTGGATATGTCTTGGTGAAAAGCTGTGTAAGATTATATAGTTAGTTGTTGGTAGGGTCGAGACTTAAAATCTCGTGGAGCATAGCTCCGTGCGAGTTCGATTCTCGCTCTAGGCACCAAGAGTTAAGGCCGGAAGTCCCTTGTTGAAAGGGGTTTTCGGCCTTTTCTTGTTTGGGGTATTGTTGTTGATTCTTTTTGTATGTTTTGTTAAGTTTTCCATTCTTTTTGAAATAAATTGCAACAAAAATGCAACATTTTTTTATCTTGAGGTGGGTGGGTGGCTACTTATCAGACCAGGAAGGGGAAAAAAGGGACATCTGTTACTGCTACTGTGCGGAAGCATGGGCAATCTCATAGTCGGACTTTTCCCTCTAAGGCTAAGGCAAAGGCCTGGGCTGGGGAGGTGGAGGCGGCTATTGAGGCTAAGAAATATCAAGATCCACGGCTGGCTGAGAAAGTTTCTCTGGGGGCTGCTTTGGATAAATATTATGCCACGGTGAGTATAAAAAAAGCACTGACCACATATGATGTTGAGGGGCGTACTATTACGAACCTCAAAAGGGGGTTGGGGGCGGAGAGCAGCATGGCAGCTATTACGCCCAGGGTAGTGGCAGCGTTTCGGGATAAGCGGGAGGGGGAAGTAAGTGCTTATACGGTGCGGCGGGAGCTTGCTTTGCTGTCCCATTTGTTTAAAAAGGCGCGGCGAGAGTGGGAGTTACCGGTTGACAATCCGGTGGATCAAATCGACAGGACACCAGCACCAAAAGGGCGTAAACGATTTTTGGAGATCGAGGAGGCTAAGTTGCTCCTGGAGGAGTGCAAAAACAGTCGCAACAAAAAACTATACCCTTATATTCTTACTTTATTGCAGACAGGCATGCGGGCCAGCGAGGCGGCTCGGTTGCGTTGGAATCAGGTGAATCTGATTCGGCGGCAACTTTTTTTACCAGAGGAAGATACCAAAACCGATGACAGACCGGTGCCCCTAACAAAAACGGTCTGCAGCTGCCTGGAGAAGATTAAGGCAACAGGGGCGGGGGCGACAGGCAATGAATTGATCTTTCTCACTGAGGAGCAGCTGGCCAGGCCAAAGATGAAAGCAAGGCCATCGTTGATCTTTCGTTCCAGCTGGCAATACGCCAGGGCCAGGGCCACCAAGAAACAGGCCAACCTGGCAGATGTTCATATGCACGATCTGCGGCACACTGCTGGCTCCTGGATGCTGGCCAGAAAGGTGGATGTGCGGATCATTGCCCAGATCTTGGGCCACTCCACCCTGCAGATGGTGATGCGCTACACCCATGTTGTGGATGAGGCTGCCTTGGCCGCCATTGATACTATCGACGACCTGGGTATAAACCCTGAGTAGTTATTTCTTCCCTGGCCTGCCATTCGAGCTGATGATAGTTTGGCCTGGGTTGAGGTTTGTAACGATAATTCTCATGGAAATAGTCAAGCTAACACGTTCCAGCCAGCGAACAATGGTTTGCAGAGCGATAAAGGCGTTTTGGGAACGCAAAAAAACAGCCTCCCTATTATTAGCTGGACAATAAATCTTTCTCCTTGCTCCCCCTTGAACTACCAAATTCAAACTGAAAAGCATCTCCAATCATTTTTAACAACGCGCCGATTGCCATATTGAAAATTGCCAGTACTCCTGGTTTTATTGCTGCGTTCGAGTTGACCAGCCAACAAATAAAAACAAAAGACAGAAATGCCACCAGGATCATCAGGTCTGCTCTGTGGTTTTTGTATCCTGCTTTTTTAAGCTTTTCGTCGCGACTTCTCGCATCCTGTCGATCATTCAAGTAAGCCCTGTCACTCAAAAGTGCAATTTGCCCAAGATGGGCAATATTATCAAGCTCGATCTTTTTCAGCTTCACCATAACCTCAGGGTCAGCTTTCATTGCTTCCATCAATGCCGATGGCTTGTCGCTATCAACACCAAAGGCTGATAAGAGCAACGACACAGCGCCACCAGCCGCTCCTCCTGCCGGACCTCCTATTGCTGTGCCAAGGATAGGGGCAGCTTTTTTAACAAAACTTCCAACTTCTGACCAATCCATATCATTCACCCTTGATTTTCTTAATTGCCCATCTCAGCCCAGACCAGTAATA
>JAOZSN010000094.1 GCA_029939635.1 Deltaproteobacteria bacterium | reverse complement strand
CGGCGTATCCAGCTTGCTTTTGGGCTTTGAAGGAGGTTTTTTGGGGGATGTTGATTTTGCAACCATGTGTCTCACCTGTGATGAAGTGTGATTTAGAAAATCCAAATGAATATATATCTTATCAGGTTGAATTTTAATAAGTCAAACAAGGAATCGTTATTTGGCGGGGTATTCAGGAGGGAGGGGGCAAGATGAACATTTTGAAACGATATTCTGCTTCTCTATGCTAGTGGGTCATGGTGTGTACCGGTACTATCTCAACCTCTTTTTTGAGCCAGTACTGGTATTTCTCCAGAGCACTTAATGTTGCGCCGTAGGGGTGGCCGATGCCGATGGCAGTGCCGTGCTTTTGTGCTCGCTCGACCAGGAGATCGAGCTGTTTCTTTATCTTGGCCACATCGTGCTCATTATCAAGAAAAACGTCTCGTTGGCTGGTTTTAATGGCCATCTCTGTGGCCACCTGGGCTGCGACGCTGGAAGAGATGGTGAGGGAATCAATGAAAAAGAGACTCCTTTTTTTGATGGGCTGCAAGGCGGCAGCCATTTTGATCCTGTCCTGGGTGAATTTTGAGCCCATATGATTATTGGCGCCAATGGCCAGGGGGACAGCATCTAGATTTTCCTCCACCTGCTTGATGATGGCCTGTTCTGTCATACTGGTAAAGAGGGCCCCAGGGCCTGGGTCCCATTTGTTAGAGGATGCCTCCATGGGCAGATGGAGAAGGATATCGCGTAGCCGGTTGTGGGCCTTATTCATTAATTCTGTGGCGTGGGGCGAGGCGGGCAGAAAGGCAAAAGAGAGAGGGAGATCAAGAGCGATTAATTTGCGGCCCGTTTCAAGACGATAGCCCATGTCGTCAATGATTATGGCAACGCGGGGCAGACCGTGGGGAGGCGGTGTGGTGATTTGGCGTTTGGGGTGGTGTGCTGCCAGGGCTGGGGGCACTTGGTGTGGTTCTTCGTAGACTCGCTCTTGCTGGGCATCTGCCGTGGGTGCTGCTCGGAATTTGTTCTGGCTGGCAATGACAGCTGGTTTCCTGGCTGGAGCTGAGTTGGTTGAATATTCTGTGCCAGGGCGTAGGAAGATGAAATAGATCGTGCCAGCCAGGGTGGCGCTGAGCAACATGCTGAAAAAAATAAAAAAGAAGATCCCCCTTTTAGAGCGCTTAGGGGCTGGCTTTTTCTTTTTTTTGGGTTTTCGTTTGGCCATGGATAGATGTCAGGATGAGTTATTTGTCACGACTCAGCACATAGTGAGCAATACCGATGAGGGTAGCCTTGGCCTGGCAATCAGGAAAGATGTTCAAGGCCTCTATGGCTGCTTCAATGAGGGTTTCGGCACCTTGCCGAGTATAACTGAAGCCACCAGCGTTAGTGATGATCTCTGTGGCCTGTTGCTGGGCTTGCTGACGCTGGGCAGGTGTTGCCTGTAAGAGATTCGTCAGTGTCTGTCGGTGCTCTGGATTTGCCTCTGTCAGGGCGTGAATAAGGGGTAGGGTCATCTTGCCCTCGCTGAAATCATTGCCTATTGCCTTGCCGGTTTTGCTGGTATCTCCCTGGTAGTCCAGCAGGTCATCGACCATTTGGAATGCTAAACCCAGGGCATCACCGTAGGTGCGTAAGGCCTGGCATTGTGCTTCATTGCCGTCAGCAAAAAATACACCCACCTCGCAGGCTGAGCCAATAAGGGCACCTGTCTTGCCTCGTAACACCTGGAAGTAGGTTTCTTCGGAGGAGTCTTGTTGCTCTACTGCTTGGGACTGAAGAAATTCTGCGTCAATCATGGCAGCAGTGGCGGTACCAATAAGGGCTAGGCAGTGGCTGTCGCCCACCGTGCCAGCCAGGGTCATGGCCTTGGTGTGCAGGTAGTCGCCAGCCAGGATAGCGGCTTCATTATTCCATTTAGAGTGGGCTGTTTCAGTCCCCCTTCTGGTGTCGGCATGATCAATAACATCATCGTGCAGGAGGCTGGCACCATGGAGGAATTCGAATACCATGGCCAGACGGTATAGCTCATTGGGTGGGGTTAGCTCTTCTTCACTGGCAATACCGTCGGGCATATTGCTATATGCTGCCAGGCGGGCTGACAACATGGTGAGGATGGGGCGGATGCGTTTGCCACCATTAAAAATGCCATGGGTCACCACCTCAACCAGCAGGGAGCTTGTAATGTTAGCAAATTCAGCCTGCATGGCAGATTCAATTTTGCTGATCTCTGGGGCGAGAAGGGGCAGAAGGGTTTTTTTGTCCACAGGAGTGCCTATCGTAGGTGTTAAAGAGAGCGCCATTTTATAGAGCGCAACCTAGCATATCAGGCCGATGTGTACAACTAGACTCATTGCTTTGCCGGGAGCAAAGTATGAAAAGTGGGGTTAGGTGGTCAGGTATGGTCTGCTGTGGAAATTAGATGAAGTCCTTGAGAATTGCTAAGTCCTTATCTTTGATGGCAGTAAATTCAATACCTACCTGGAACTGGCCATCACCTAGGGGCTGACAGTGGATGACAGTGCCACGGGCAGCGATGAGCTGGTCGTGCATAGCCATCTCCATGTCCATGAGTTGACCTGTGCTTAATTCAGTGGTGGTCTCCAGCAGAATGCCGGATTGCGAAATATTTAAGGTTCGCCCCATGCCTTGATCAACAATCTGGTCGTTTTCATCCACATTGAAGTAAGAGAGGTTTAAGGAGTCGGTACGGTGGTGGCGGCGATTATTGAATCCTTCAGTCATAGAGGCACCTATGTTAGAAATTTGCAAGGGAAATGGTAACCTGAAAATCTAAGTAAACATGGTACGTTATCAAGGGCTGTGCCGTCAATAATATTTTGCAAGTCACTTATTCTGGAAAAATCTAAGTCCATATTCCGCTTTAGTGGGTTAGTTTGTTTTAATCTGTTATCTTGGGTGCTATAGCCACTTTTTTACTACCTCCCTACTTTTTCTCAATTATGGCAAAATATTCAAAAAAAGCGATCAAGAAGTTAACTGGTGAGCAGTACCCCTTTGGTAATGAAGGCCAGGATCAGCCTTCATTTTCTGAGATGTTTGATACTGATCGTTTTGATCGGCTGGAGCAGGGGTATCGCCGTGTGGATGTTCCTGGGCTGGCCGCGTTTTCGGTTAAAGGATACCCGCCTTCCCAGGAGACCCTTGATTTGCATGGCTGTACAGGGGATGAGGCTGATCAGAAAACGATTAATTTTGTGACATCTGCCCGGCAGCGCACCCTGAAAACAGTGCAGATTATCACGGGTAAGGGGCTCCATTCTCCTGGCGGCGTGGCTGTTTTGCCAGATATAGTTGAGCAAAGACTGCGATTGTTAAAGAAACAGGGGGATATTGTCAGTTTTCGTTGGGAAAAGCGTTTGAAGGCCAAAAGTGGTACTGTTTTGGTTTATCTTTGAAGGGTGGCTTTTATTTCACGGATCACCTCAAGGTCAGCCTGAATAGGGATCTGGGGGATGATCGGTAAGGGGATGTGCAGTTCTTGCTGAAAGGGTGTTTCTTGTAAATGCAGGTTGTAGGCCTGTACTATAAGTGGTTCTAGGTTGATGGTGTCGGCGATATTGTAGGCCAATAAGGTGTCAAGGTATGGGCGTTGGCCGGTGCGTTTATATGCGGCCCAGAGGAGCACAGCGCTGTAGCCATCTAAGCCTTCCAGGTTGTGACGACTGATACCCAGCTGTTTTTCGCAGCCTTTGAGGCCTCCTTTATAACCAACTGATGCCAATAAGGGGCGCAGGTCTAGGTGGGCCTGGGGGAGGCTGATGTTGAAAAAACGCTCCATCACCGGTACATCAAAACTTTTCCCGTTATAGGTTACCAGGACATCAAAGGCGGCCAGGTGGTGAGGCAGTTCTTCGAGGTTTTCACCATTGACAAAGGTGAATATTTCATCTCCATCATAGAGGCTGACGGTGGTGATCTGACAATCCCGTGCTTGGCCGGTTGTCTCAATATCCAGGTAGGCCGTGCTATGGCGAAAGTGGCGAAAGAGTCGCCATTGTTCTCGGCTGGGTAGGGTATCATAAAAATAGCTTGGTTCGTGGAGGATGTCTTTTGGTTGTTGGGCCAGGTGGTTGCTAATCAGACATGATTTTGCGGTGGATATGACAGAGGTGGCTGGGGGGCTAAATTGCTCCCAACTTTGCACCCCAGTCTGCCAGAGTTGCTGTTCTGTTTTGGGTCCGATGCCGGAGATGTGAACGAAGGTTTTTTGTAGCATAGTTTATCATAACAAAAAAAGGCTCAGCATCCCTTCAGGGAACTGAGCCTTTTTAGTGTACAGAGTTTTTGCGTTACGTTCTAGTAGAGATCCAGGTAGTTCTCAATTTCCCAGTTAGTAACGGCGGTACGATAAGAATCCCACTCCTTGTGTTTCCCTTCCAGGTATTTTGTTAGGATATGGTCGCCCAAGGTCTCTTTAGCAACGGGGTTGGCTTCAAGGGCATCAAGGGCTTCAAGCAGGGTGCCGGGCAGGCTGGCGATGCCAACAGCATCCTTGTCTTCCTGGCTCATGGAGAAGATATCTGCGTCCACAGAGTTGGGTGGGGTCATCTTGTTCTTGATGCCGTCCAGGCCAGAGTTGAGCATCATGGCAATGGCCAAGTAGGGGTTACAGGTTGGGTCTGGGCAACGAACCTCTACTCGGGTACCGAGACCACGGGAGGCAGGGATGCGGACCAGGGCAGAACGGTTAGATGCTGACCAGGCCACATAGACAGGGGCTTCGTAGCCAGGAACAAGACGCTTGTATGAGTTAACCAAAGGGTTGGTTACGGCAGCAAAACCGCGGGCATTTTTGATGATGCCGGCAATATATTGATATGCTACTTCACTTAAGCCCTGAGCATCGCTGGTGTCCTCAAAGGCGTTTGTGCCATCTGTGTTGAACAGAGACTGGTTGGTGTGCATGCCGGAACCGTTGATGCCAAAGATCGGTTTAGGCATAAAGGTGGCATGGAAACCATATTTAGAGGCCACAGCCTTAACAACCCACTTAAAGGTAACAGTGTTGTCACAGGCAGTAAGGGCGTCGGCATATTTGAAGTTAACCTCATGCTGTCCTTCGGCAACCTCATGGTGAGAGGCTTCAACCTCAAAACCCATCTCTTCTAGGGTCTCGATGATTTCACGGCGGCAGTCAGAACCCAAATCTTCGGGATCAAGGGCAAAATAACCAGCGGTGTCGTTGGTGATAGTGGTGGAGCAGCCATTTTCGTCACGTTCAAAGAGGAAAAACTCTGCCTCAGTACCAATATTCATGGTGAAACCCATATCCTTGGCAACAGTCAGGCTCCTTTTCAGGGCAAGACGGGGACAACCGGCATATGGGCTGCCGTCAGGAAGGTGGACATCACAGATCAGACGAGCTGCGGCAATACCATCCTTATTACGCCAAGGCAGGACAACAAAGGTGTCAAAGTCAGGCTTGAGGAACATGTCAGACTCGTTGATACGAGCAAAACCGTCAATGGAAGAACCATCAAACATGATGCTACCGTCAAGGGCCTTCTCCAGCTGGCTACGGGGAATGGCTACGTTTTTCTGAAAGCCGTTGATGTCTACGAACTGCATGCGGAAGAAGTTGATCTTCTGCTCTTCAACAATCTTGAGGATATCGTCTCTGGTCATTTGGATGTTCTCCTTAAAGAGTTAACAATGGCATGGGTTTATTTATTATATCAGTTTTAGTGGGCGCAGGAGGCGATTGGCTTTTTTCTCTTGCAATGAAAAAGTGTTTACCACTTTTATACAATTTTGGCACAAATTTTTTTTACTTTCTTTCACCTTTGTCTAAAAAAAATGGCCATACATGTGAGCCTAAGTTTGCGTTTTTGTTTATTACAATTTTGTAAAGCAGGTTGTTGCTTGCTGGGGTAAATTTATTACTATTTTGTGGGAGGTGACGGTGGCGGAATTTTTTTAGCTGGCAGCAAAGAGCAGTCCTTGGCGGATCTCCTCAATAAATTTCGCATCTTTGATTTTATTGCCTTCATTGTCAAGGATGTAGAAGGCGTCAACTACCTGGTCAGCCTGGGTGCCAATCTGGGCTCGATATACAGAGAGGCCAAAGTCGAGAAGGGTGCGGGTGATGTTGTAGAGTAGCACCGGTTTGTCCTCGGCAAATACCTCGATAATGGTGTATTTGTCAGAGCCGTCTGGTTCAATAAAAACGCGGGTGCTGGAGTGTTTGCCTGTGCCTAGTTTTGGTTTGCGGCCTGTGGGGTGCATTTTCTTGTGGAGGCGATGAGGGATACCTAATTGGTAGAGGAGGGCGCGATCCAGGTCAGCCTGGAGTTTTTGCCAGTCCTGGTCGGCATACTCGTTGCCCAGGGTAGAGGTGGCATCAACCATGTCCACAGCTGTGCCGTCATGCCAGGTGAAGATTTTGGCACCCAGTACTTTGATGTTATGCAGGGCCAGGACCCCGCAGAAGCGACTGAGAAGAGCGGGGCGATCTTTGGCTATGAGCAGTATCTGCCAGTGGTCACCTTGGTCGCAGGATTCCACCATGGAGATATGGCTGGGTGATTTTCCCTGCATGGCGCGAATATGGTTTGCCACCTCCTCTGGTGGGAAGGTGGTGAGGTAGTCGCTGGGCAGATTGTTCGGTTCAAAATCAACATCAGTAAGCATATTCGCCACTTGGGATCGCATCCACTGGGCGGTCTGTTCTTGGCTTGGTGCTACCGTGTCCTTGTGTTCTAGGGCATGGGCAATCTTCAAGTAGAGGCTCTGGAGCAGGGCTGCCTTCCATTCTGTCCAGACAGTGGGGCCGGTGGCCCTGGCGTCAGCCAGAGAAAGAAGGTAGAGCATGGCCAGTCTGTTTGGGTTTTGTATCTCCTTGGCGCATTGCAGGATGAGGCTTTCGTCCTCGATGTCACGGCGCAGAGCCGTGGCTGGCAGATATAAATGATGGCGGACAAGGAAGGCTAGGTCCCGCTGTTCTTTCTTGGTCAGGTTTAAGCGTTTGCCAATGAGCAGAGCCAGGTCAGCGCCATACTTGCTGTGTTCCTGGTTGGTGCCTTTACCTATATCGTGCATGAGGCCGGCCAGGAAGAGAATGTGACTCGATGTAAGGCCCTCAAAAATAGGCGCTTCTTCGCTTTTTAGCAGGTTGAGCTCTGTCACGGTTTGCAGCAGGTGGCGATCCACTGTGAAGACATGGTAGATGTCGTGTTGGGCCAGTGATTCCAGGTGTTCAAATTCCGGTATGAAGGCGGAGAGCAGGCCGGTTTCCAGCATATCGGTGAGCACGTGTAGGGCCTTGTCACCTTGCAGGGCATCGATAAAGGCGCGGGCCATGCGTTTTGAGTGGCGCTGGTTGTCGTTGATTAATTCCAGATTGTTGCTGATGAGTTCCTTGGTGCGATGATGGATGGGGAAGCCGGTTGCGCTGGCCTGACTGAAGGTGCGCATCAGCAGGTGCGGGCGGTTGCTCAGTAGGTCTGGTTCGATGATCTGGATACGACCTTGACGGATAGCGAGACCTTTTTCCAGTCCCTTGTCATCTTTGCCTGGTGGGGTAAGCCCTACCACATCGGTGACATGTTCAAAAAAACGTTCAGTGGTAACAGCAATGGTCTGCAGGGCATTGTGGACGTCACGCATGAACAATTCAACCCCTAAAATTGACTTGGTTGTGCGGTAGGCAAAGGCCTCGGCCATCTCCTCCTGATGCTCAAAGAAGAGCTGATCATTTTTGCGGCCACTAATGTAGTGCAGGCGATTGCGGATGCGGATGAGGTTATTGCTGGCCTCTGTGAGCTTTTCGCGATCCTGTGGACTGAGCAGGGCATTATTCTCCAGTTCCTCCAGATTGCTAATACCAAAGACCACCTGGGCTGACCAGAGCATGGCCTGTAGGTCGCGGAACCCGCCACGGCTCTCCTTGATATGTGGTTCAAGAAGGTAGCTGTGGTTGCCGAAGCGTTCGTGGCGCAGGCGGTAATGGCTCACCATCTTTTCAAAGAATTCACGTCGTTGACTGGTGACAAAGCGTTGTTGGAAATCAGCCATAAGGTCGGTGTAAACCTCCTCATTGCCGACGAGCAGGCGTGCATCAAGGAGGGCAACCTGGAAAAAGAAGTCGTTGTCTGCATCAGCCAGGCAGATTTCTTTGTTGCGCACCCCATGTCCAATCTCAAGCCCCGCATCCCAGAGAGGATAGAAGATGGCCTCAGCTGCTTGGTTGATCTGTTCTTCACCGCAATCACGGTAGAGGATCAACAGGTCTATGTCTGAAAATGGGAAGAGTTCCCTGCGACCATAGCCTCCCAGGGCCACTAGAGCCATCTCCGATGTGTTGGTCTCGCAAGAGGTGAAGGAGGAGATCAGGTTGCTATCTATGAGTTCGGTGTGTTTAGTCAGGAGCGCCTGGCCACTGAGGCCCTCATGCCAGAGGGCCTCTAGGGCATCACGTTTGGCGCGTAGTTCAGAAGGGAGCATAGTTTGTTGCTTTATATTGCCTCTTTTCCGCGTTCGCCGGTGCGAACGCGGATTACGTCGTCCACTGGTAAAACAAATATTTTGCCATCACCGATTTTACCAGTATGGGCTGCCTTGCTGATGGTTTCAATGACCTCTTCAACCTGTTCCACGCCAATGATGATACCAATTTTAACCTTAGGGATGAAGTCGACAAAATATTCAGCGCCGCGGTACACCTCTTTGTGGCCCTTTTGGCGTCCATAGCCCTTGACTTCGGTAATGGTCATGCCTTTGATGCCAATGTTATTTAGGGCTTCTTTGACATCGTCAAGTTTGAATGGTTTGATGATAGCTTCAATTTTTTTCATGGCCGGTTTTCCCGTGGTATTTTGTTGCAAACGATGGGTTAGTGTGCTTTTTTGATACTACCTAAAATAATGCCCCTGGGCGAGGGGAAAACAGTAAAAGATGAAAAAGTGTTACCTATTATATGCCGTTTCACTGTGGGCTGCCTGGTCAAGACCAACGACCTCATCTTCTTCTGCAAGGCGTAAGCCTCCACAGGTTAGGTCGAGTATTTTGAGTAGGGCAAAACTGACAACAAAGGCATAAACACCAACGACAACCACGCCAAAGATTTGGGTACCCAGGAAGGCAGCGTTACCGGCCAGCAGGCCATCGTTGCCAGCAGGGTTAATGGCCTTTGAGGCAAAGATGCCAAGGCAAATAGTACCAATGACACCACCTAGGCCATGGATGCCGATGACATCAAGGCTGTCGTCAAAGCCTGACTTATTCTTGATGGTAACGGCAAAAAAACAGCAACAACCAGCTAGTAGGCCGATAATGACTGCCGCGCTGGGGCCAATAAAACCAGCGGCCGGTGTAACTGTGGCCAGGCCAGCAATGGCACCTGAGGCAGCACCTAAGGTGGTGGGTTGTTTGTAGGTAAGCCATTCCAGACCAACCCACATGGCCATGCCGGTCATGCCAGCGATATGGGTGGCTGTAAAGGCCGTTACGGCAATACCATCAGCGGCCAAGGCACTGCCGCCATTAAAACCAAACCAGCCAAACCAAAGGATGCCAGCACCCAGCAGGGTCATAGGAAGGCTATGGGGCATGAATTTGTCGTGGCCAAGTCCTTTGCGTGGGCCGAGTATCATGACCGCGGCCACCGCCGCGGCACCTGAGGTGAGGTGGACCACCAGGCCACCAGCAAAATCGAGCACCCCTTTGGCACCCAGCCAGCCACCTCCCCAGATCCAATGACAGACAGGGTTATACACCAGGATGGACCAGGTAAGGCTGAAAATAATAAAGGGGCCAAAGCGCATTCGCTCGGCAAAGGCGCCAGTGATCAGGGCTGGAGTAATAACAGCAAACATGCATTGGTAAATCATAAAAAGCATGTGTGGGATAGTGGTGGCATATGTGTCGCTAGGTTCTGCGCCAACCCCCTTGAGGCCAAACATGGAGAGGTTGCCAATAAGGCCACCTACATCAGGGCCAAAGGACATGGTGTAGCCGATGTAAATCCATTCAAAGGTGATAATGGAGATCATGATAAACGACTGCATTATGGTGCCTAGGACATTTTTTCCCCGAACCATGCCAGCATAAAAAAGAGCCAGGCCAGGTGTCATGAGGAGAACCAGGGCTGCAGAAACAAGGATAAAGGCGGTATCGCCACTGTTAATCATGGGGTGCTCCATAATGATTGGTTGGTGGGGGGGATTCTTTTTGTTATTTATTAAACAAAACTGTAATGTTTTGCAAACCATTTAACACTATTGTTTAAAGTAATTTATGCCTGGATAGTGTACGGCTCCACACGGTTGTAGGGCAAAATAGTGGAGTAATCTGGCTGGTATGGGAACAAGAAAGGTGGTGATGGAGAGGGGGGGGAGGGCATGTTCGGCCAGCAAGGATGGCCGAACATGGGTGATGCAGGGTGGGGGATTACTGGTTAATGACCTCGTCGCATTGCCAGCCCCAGCCCCGTTGTTTATCTACCAGGGCGGCAGCTTTTTCTTCACAATATCCGACTTCTCCTGCAGCACTCCATAACACCTCGGTGCCGCTCTCCTTGGTGTAGGTCACCTCGCAGGGCACTTCCCCTTCACCGGTATAAATAACCTCAATAACACGCATCTGGCCAGCTTGACGGCATTCTGTCATGGTGTTGGCTTTAGCTAGAGCGGTGGTGGCCAGGCTTAAGGCGATAAGGGTAAGTATAATATGTTTCATGGTTGTCTCCGTTAAATGATGGTTACGAAAAGGTACGAAATTATGCCTTAGTGTACCATGCAGGATATGGTGTAGGAAAGGGGGAAGTAATTTTGAGGAGTTCTCTTTTCTTTGTTGTGCCAAATAAAAAAAGGAATAGGCAGGATGGAAAATCAGCATAAAAGAACGTGGAAGGAAAATTAAACTACGATGCCGTACCCTTGACAACCTGGTAGCGAGAGAACATTACTGTCTCAATGGGGCCATCGGGCCACTGTTTTTTTAGCCAGGCATTGAGTTGGTGGATCATGTCGCCCCTGGCTAGGGCGTAGCGTTTTAGGTCGTGGATGGGGCGGTTTTTGTAGAATTGGTAGATGGCGTCGCGTAGGAAAATACGTTTTTCTTCACTCAAGGGGACATCTTTTTCAAGGGCGGCAATAATGGTGAGATCAATGTTGACGAAGATGTCATCTTTACCGTTACCCTCAGTCATAATCAGAAAGGAGTGGAACGGCCATTTTTTACGAACTGTATCGAGATGGGCAATGGCTTGTTTGGGGGTAGCTGGTTTTTCTTTGATAATTTCAGATGGTGTCTCTTTTGGGGCCACAGGGGATTGCACAGCTTCAGTGTTTGCGGCGATAGGTACAGGAGGGGATTCTTGCTGAGCGGTTTGTTGAGCCAACTGCTCTTCGCCGTTGCTTTTTAAAAAGAAGAGGCCAATGACACTGAGTAACAGCAGCGGGGTAAGGCCAAGGAGCACCTTTTGGTAGAGTGGGCGTTGGAGGATGGTGGGAAGCAGGGTGGCGAGAAAGGCCTGCGAGGATTTCTTTTTTTCTGATTCTGCGGTCTTTGCAGCAGATATTGAGGCTGTATCATCCCTCTCTGCTGTTTTTGTCCCCTTGCTTTCCTCCATGAGGGAGGCAAGGTCATCGTTGTCTTCAGGGTGGTTT
>JAOZSN010000093.1 GCA_029939635.1 Deltaproteobacteria bacterium | reverse complement strand
GGAAGATTGTTCTCAATGTCATCATCATGTAACCGGGGTGCCGACTAAAGAGCGTGGTTGCGTATCGTGTCACCGTCAACCTGTGGAGGTTCCCGATCCATCCTGTAGTGCCTGTCATGCGGCCGAGCCTTTTACCGCCGCAGAGATGAGCAGGACAGAAGGTATTCCGCATGTCAACCATCGTATCAAGGTTGGTCTCAAAGCTGCGTATCATCTTAACTGTATGGGATGCCATAAGGAAATGGGAGCACCCCTTGGCTGCCAGGATTGTCACGCCATGACTGATAAAGGTCAAAAAGTATATCATACCGGTCCTTATGCACCAGCACCCGTAAAATCGAGCGGCCACGGCGGTCATTGATTGTTCTATCCGGGTTAAGAACGTGAGGTAGAACTCTTTAAAAGAGGTGAAGCATGAAGAGCATGAATAGAAGAAATTTTATAAAAAATGGTCTGGCTGGAGGCCTTGCTGTAGCAGCTACTGCAAAGGCTACCGAAAGCAAGGCTGCTGGAGGCACCTTTGGCGGCTATCCAGATAGTATGGGTGTGCTGGTCGATATGACAAAATGTATCGGCTGTCGTACCTGTGAGGCTGCCTGTAACAAAGAGCAGGGACTGGCAGCTCCAGATAAACCCTTTGATGATATGTCTGTTTTTGAGGAGCACCGTCATGGTGGTCTCCCTCGTCGCACCACAGAGAAGGCATACACTGTAGTTAATAAGTATGAGGTTGAAGGTCGTGATCACCCTCTCTTTAGGAAATTTCAGTGTAATCATTGCCAGGAGCCAGCCTGTCTGACCTCTTGCTTTGTTAATGCCTACACCAAGACACCCGAAGGTGCTGTTATTTATGACCCTAAGGTCTGTGTTGGTTGCAGGACATGTATGATAGCCTGTCCTTTCTATGTGCCGGCTTACAGCTTCTCCAGTGCCATCAACCCTGTCGTGGTCAAATGTATCATGTGCTACGATACCCGCCTTAAGTTTGGCCGTGCTCCGGCCTGTGTTGAGGCCTGTCCTAATGGGGTTATGACCTTTGGTAAGCGTAAAGATCTCGTTGATAAGGCCCATAAGACCATTCAGGATAATCCTGAAAAATATGTCAGCCACGTCTACGGCGAGAAAGAGGTGGGGGGAACCTCCTGGATGTATCTGTCCGATGTGCCTTTTGAAGAGGTAGGGTTTGATACCCATCTCGGCAATGACCCAATAATCAGCTATGTGAAAGATTTTCTTGGCATGGTGCCCATGGTTTTGACCATTTGGCCCGCCCTGTTCACAGGTTTTCATCTGTTGGCCACCCGCAAGGATGCCAATACAGATGATACGAAGTCTTAGGGAGGAGGAGATACAATGCAAAAAATTGTCGATAATGGGTTTAAGCCCGTTGATACATTAGAAAAGCCAGGTGCCAACAGGCCCTGGACTATTAAGGAAAAAGTACTGCTGGGTCTGTCGCCAGCTGAGTATGTGCAACAAATGGTTCGTAATCCATTTAACTGGATACTTGCTGTTATCTATGCCGTGGGGGTTCCTGTTCTTCTAGGCCGTTTTTATTATGGCTTGGGCTGGGCCACCCATGGTTCTTATGATTATCCCTGGGGGCTCTTCTTGGGCTGGGGACTCTTTGTCATGGTACCGTTATCTGCCTCTGGCTTTATGATGGGTACCACGGTGGAGCTTTTTGGGCGCAAGGATTTTAAGCCGCTAGAGCGTCTTGGTCTGCTTAATGGTCTTTTGGGCTATTTCTTTGCGGTTCTCTTTTTAGAGGTAGATCTTGGCCAACCATGGCGTCTTGTCTATCCCATGGTTGTTTCTTTAGGCCCTGCTGCTGTCCTCTTTTTAGTGGCCTGGCATGTTGCCACCTATCTCTCCGTACAGATTGCTGAGCTTGTCCCTGCCTTTAGTGAATTCATGGGCTGGGTAAAACCCAAGAAAATGGTTAAAAGCATGGTTTTAGGACTGACCGTTGCTGGTATTATTCTCTCTACGCTGCATCAAGGAGCTCTGGGCGCCTTGTTCACCTATGCCCCAGGGAAGCTACACCCCCTCTGGTTTTCAGGTGCCTTCCAGTGGATTCATTTCTTCTGCTCTTCAATCTTTGGCGGGCTGTCTATGCTGCTGGTGGTGAGTACCTTATGTAAGTGGTTCTTGAAGTGGCGCTGTGATGATACGTTTTTACGGAGTTTGGATCGTATTACCGTGGGCATTTCTAAGGGCTGTGCCCTTGCCCTGATCACTTATCTGGTTATCAAGATAACTGCCTTGGCCCATGATAACGAGTGGTCTCTGTTGCTTACGGGTTGGGGACAGTGGTATATCTTTGAAATGACGGTTGGTGTGGTTATGCCTTTGACTTTCTATGCACTGTCTGTGCGTAATAATCGCCCTGGTATGGCACGGTTTGCAGCATTTCTTGCGGTGTTTGGTATTGCCTTAAATCGTCTTAATACTGCTCTTATTGCCTATAACTGGAAGCTGTATCCAGAGATTCCGCATTGGCGTGAGTTTACCATTGCCATCATGGTCTATGCCACCTATATTGTGGTCTATCGTGGCGTACTATATCGTCTGCCTATTCTTTTCGGCTGGAAGGAGGATGATAAGTAAACAGGTGTCAGGTGTCAGTTGTCAGGAGGATCATTTTCCTCTGGTATCCTGCTGGCACCTTGGCCTCTGCTTCCCTAGGCCTGAAACCTGAAACCTGATCCCCGACACCTATCTTAAGGAGGGTGGTCATGGAGTTTCCTCTCAAGAAGAAAATTTACACCATTTACTGTCTGGTTCTGCTATCCATGATCCTGCTTCTTACCCAGGGGGTCCGGCAGTACCAGTTGTATCAGGCCCATGAGGCCATTATCAGCCAGACAGAACGGTTGATATTTCAATTCTCCATTATCCGAGAACAGGTGTTTGATCTGTTGCTGGATACGAATAATAGTGTCGATTTACGTTCAATTACCGGCGAGATGGAGGAACTTAACGCTAATCTCAATGATATATTATCAGATAAACATTTCAGCGATGAGTATAAGCTTACCTTGCTCGATACTGTTGATTTGTCAGGTATTATTCTCCTGTTACACCAGGTTGATGATGGCAAGGATTTGGCTGAAAATACCCGGATACTGAATCGAGAGATGCGTATTTTAGGTGAGCATCTCATTCTGTTCGACCGAGTGTTGGTTAATAAGGCCAAACAGCGATTAATTAGTTTTCAAAACATCATCATTGGTTCCTTTGGAATTATTGTTTTCTTGCTGGTGACGGTTCTTCTTGTCCTGCATCGCAATTTAATTGCCTCATTTTTGCATCTTGTCCAGCAGGCTGCTGCAGCTGTCCAGGGCAAAGGAGGAGAGATTTCTGGCTCTAGCCGCTGCCAGGAAGTTGATAGTCTCGCTAAGTCATTTAGGTATTTTAGGGACAAAGATGAGCTGTCCAGCCAACAGAATGCTCAATTACTTCTTGATTGCACTGAGTTGCAGACGCAGTTAGATGTACTTGATGGTGACCTTGCCAACGAAAAGAGTAAAAAAGTAGAAATGGTTCGTGTTTCTCATCTTGCAGTATTAGGTGATATTGCCACAGGACTAGCCCATGAGGTGAATAATCACAGTAACGGCATAATTAATTACGCCCAGGTATTATCAGATTCTTCCTGTGATCCTGATTTTGCTGAGCAGCGTGCTGAAATGATGGCAGGTATTATTCGTGAAGGGGAGAAGATCGCTGGTTTGGCCAAGAATGTCCTGGCTTTTGGACAGGGTGAGGAGGTGTCTCGTGAGCTTGCTAATATCGGGGATGTGCTCCACAATTCCCTGGCCTTGATGGCTCATTATTTTCGTATTGATGGGGCCAGTGTCGAGGTAGATATTGACCAGTTGCCAAGTTTAAAGATAGAAGGCCGCCAGATGCAGCAGGTTTTTTTGAATATCCTCAGCAATGCCCGTTATGGTTTGAATAAACGTTATTCCTCCCGTGACGATAATAAAATCGTGCATATTCAAGGCAGCAAGACAGCGCAGGGCCAAGCCCAGTTAGAGTTTGTTGATCATGGCTGTGGCATAGCGCAACAGGATCTTGAGCATGTCTTTGAGCCATCCTTTACCACCAAGTCAGCTTCAGCTGGAGTCGGTCTTGGTCTCACTGTATGCCAGGAAATTATTGATCAGCACAATGGTTCTATAACCATTAGCAGTGAAGAAAATAAGCAGACCTGCGTTACAGTAGTGCTGCCTGCCTCAAGGTAGAGGGAATGGAGATTTTGGTGAAGAAGAATAAGGAAGTGGTACGAGTGGGGCGGGGAATTTTCATCATGCTGGCCATCGGCACCCTGCCCACTCTGTTTTCTAACCCTACCCAGTATATCATCGGCCTGGTTATCTGTGCTGGTATCGCCTTTGGTTTGGCTAAGATTATAACGTAGGTATTCGGTAATTATTCAGCATAAGCTCGAAATGAACCTAAACTCAGTCACGTATCTATTCAGATGTGCTTCAGATTTGTTCATTTAGGGCTTAGAAGCGTACTAGTGTTACGCGAGAAGTCCTAAATGGGCGAAGATGGAGTGCAGCTGAATAGATACGGTATTCGTATAGTAATATGGATCTGCTGTTATATGCCTATAAGCATGGTAGTTAGTGACAAGTCTCTGAAAAAGAAAATCCTCGCACATGATTCATGGGCGAGGATTTTCTTTTTCAATGGGACGCAGGAATGGATAAATTATTTCAAGACAATCTCATCCCCTACCCGTATATCTGGAGTATCGTCAGCTGGCTCCAGGATGACCCCGGTGGAGGTCTGGCGATACACCTCAGATATATAGAAGAAGGAGAGATAATCAAGATGACGGGCCTTGGTATCTTCAGATGTATAGATGGAGTCGTCGGCCGTGACAACGTAGCCACGTAGGCCAGGGATGATATGGTCTTCTTTGCCTAAATCAAGGACGATGCGGCGGTTATCAATGGAGACCACCTGACCGCGGCGATTGGTGTCTGGGTTGGGGAATACCTGGACAATCTTGTCTGAAATGGCAGTGATGTCTTCACGGTTATATTCAATGGCTGCGGCGGTACTCACTGAAAAACGAATCTTTTGCGAGGCAGCAAAGAGAACGATCTTGTCAGTACTGACGATTCGATAATCAACGAAGAAAAAACCACCCTTTTCATTACCACTGCGCTCAGTAATATAGACCATGAGTAAGCCATCGGTATTTTCCCGGAGGTTTTCCGCAGCATTCTGCTCAATATCCTGCTTTCTGCTTTGGACCTTAATGGCCTGATCTACATAATCTGGTTTCAGTACGGTGGAGTTGTAATGCTCTTCTCTGTTTTTTGTGGCAGCACCCTCAGGTCCGGCCAGCGCTTCTTTCAAGGGATCAGAGGGGCTTGTCTCTTCATATTTCCGGGTGTAGCTTGATTCAAAGGATTTTTTTAATACTGTCTCGATCCAGTCGGTATTGAGATTAACCAACTCATTACGATCGTAGAGATTAAAACGGCGGGACTGGAAGAGCTCGGTGTAGAGCATATCGGCCAGGGATTTACGCAAATCCTTGGCCCGTCCCGTAACATCAATACAGTTGGGGATAGCCAGAGTAAAGTATTGCGAACGTGGCTCAATGGTAGCCCGCTTGCCGGTAGGATGGTACAGGGGAGGATAGCCCACTGAAACCTGACGTACATCCTGCCCCACCACGTGGGGAGGGGTTACCTCTGGAAAATAGGTGAGGTTTTTAGGTGTACTACAGGCCGATAACAGCAAAGATAAGGTCATCCCCATCAATATTAGTCCTAAACCACGTCCACTTCTTCTTTTATCCAACCAAATCATAGTATTTCTCCGAAACATTCTCTTCATTTACTTACTGCAGGAATTTTTTGACATCTGTGAGGCGCAGAAAATTTTACTTCACTGCCAGAGCCTTACGGAAATAAAGTACCTTTTCCTGATACTGCTTCCAGCTATCCATACCTCTTAAGCGCTCAGCCTTGGATAGGTAATTTTCAGCCTTTTTATCCTCTCCGGCCTTGGCCGTGAGGTATGAGCGCCAGACTGCCAGGTAATTTTTACCATCAACTGCCTGTCTGGAATCTGTCTCCTGCCAGTTGTCTCCTGCATTGAAGAGCCCCCAATTATCACTTTCATCCCAGCTTTGACAATCATCACAGAGCTGCCATGATTCAACATTTGATTTGTGGCTGTTTGGGGGTAATACCTGCAGATCATACTTATGTAACTGTGCCTCTAGTTCATCAAGTAGGGATAATGCCATGTCTGGTTGAGCTGTTAAGGCTTGATATTCGAAGTCTAACAGCGCTCCTGCCAGCATGGCTCCCTTGACCAATTCAATATCCCGAGGCAATTTATTTTGCAAGTCATCCTGCCATTCGTCCCATTTTCCTTTATAGTCAATCGCCGGCCGTTCAAACCAGACCTCACCTTGGCGGGCCACCTGACTTTTGCGTTTTTCCTCCCGGCGTTTATGAGCCTTGCCCTGCCACTCCTGGAAGTGAACATCTCCAACAATATCATCAGTGGTTGTCACGGCCTCTAACAGGGCCAGACCACAGCTGGACTTATTGAGTTGGTAGTAGAAACGGCTCTGCTCATTATCCATGGATAGTTGTTCCCATAGATCCATAACCCGCTCAAGCATAATACCCAGTTTATAGATGTTAAGTACCAGCTGGTCATAACGTTCCATGTTGGCATCAGAGGTGTCCAATATATCCATGAGGACATACTCATGATTGGCAGCATACTTGGCCAGATCCTTCTTAACCTCGGGTGGCAGCGGCTTACGCAGACCTTTTTTCTGATCCAGGACATATTTGAGCAACTCATAACGTAGACCATTGGTTAGATAGACCGACTGTTGATGGAGGTCAGCCAGATTAAAATCACCATCAATGGTGGTGGTGGGGGGGAAATCAAAGCGTATCTCAAGCTTAGTGCGTTTAACCAGATGTGCCCTAGTTTTGGCTGCCCAATCCTTATTAGCGTAAGGCTCCGAATAACCAGCTGCTGTACGTAGCAACTCGCGGTGGGAAAGACCGTTTTTTTCTGTTTGGTCCAGGCTCTCTTCATCTAATTCTGGGCCAGGATTTGCTGTGAGAACCTGGTCTTCTGCCATTTTAATAAAGGCCAGCCAACTATGATAATAGGAGCGCGACTCATTAAAATAACCCATCTCGTCAATCTCAGCAAAGGCATCTCGAGCCTGTTGCCATTGTTCATCCATGGCCAGCAATTGCGCCTTAACAATAAGTCCGTCCTTATAGTCAGGATCAATTTGCAGGGCGCGGTCAAGGGATTCCTTGGCCCGGCCCATGGCTGACTGGGCCTTATCTTGCCATTCAGCTGTAATCTCATCATAGCCACCCATTTCAGGGATCTTAGATATCTTAGTTTCGGCCCATGACTTATATTTCTTTTTAATCCGTTTCATGCAGGCGCCATTGGTCAGTTGGGCTGAGACCTCATCGGCCTCATAGAGGCTAAATGGCAGCAAAAATTCTTCATGGCGGGAGTAAATAGCATAGAGAGCCAGCTGCATGCTGGCTTTAAAGACTTGAAATACCTTGTCATTACGATTGCGTTTTACATGGCCTTCCCAATGATGCAGATTTTCATCAATGTAGAAGAGCAGGTATTCGGCCCGCAGATAATGGATATTATAGTTGCAGACATTATTAGCTGTCTGGTCAACATAGATGGCTGGGCTGTTAAACATCAGACCATCAACATCCTTTAATAATTGCTGACTCTTCTCCTGCAACTCTGTCTTGTTTACCAGTTTTTCCGCACTCATGACTGGTTGGGCAATAATAAAAAGGCCTAGGATGACAAGACAGCTTGATTTTAGTCTATTCTTCAACATCTTGGTATTACTCCTGATAAAATAAGGAACTGGTGACCTTTTACACTTCTTGGTTACCCTAAGTTTATTAGCTCATGGTGAACTTTCATAAAATTCAATGGTTACTTCCACCCGTTTTTTGCCGTTGGGTAATGTTTTCACCATGGTACAGTTTGCCTGATAAACAGCTTGGCGATAGGTCTGTTCCGTTGGATGTTTGCCTTTAAAAAATTCAAGAACTATTGCTTTTGTGGCCTTATCACAGGCCTCAGACATCTTGCTGGCTGTGGCTCGTTGGGAATGGCGCAAGGTCTGATTTTTAGTATAGGAGAGGGGAGGGGATATCTCTGGAAAACGCCATGGTGCCGTGCTTTCTTCGATAAAGACAGCAGGTTCTACAACACCATCCCTAGTCTGTTTTGCTCCAGGTGATATAAGGGGAGGTGAATCGAGCCAGGACTCACTTAAAGCTGCTACTGTGCCACTGGAGATTTTAATGGCCTTAAGGGTGCATATTTGCCCCTGACTATGTTCGCGAATCTGAGCAATAATAAAATAGTCAGCTCCAGAGAGCTGACGTTCCATGCCTTGGCCGCTGGCACCGGTATTATCTGCTAGAGCCCATTCCTTAAAGAGGAGTTGCAGGCCACTGCGGTCAACAATGATAAGCTGGCGAGCCAGAGCACCTCTGGTTAGTAAGGAATCAAGCTCGTGAAAGAGAATCTCGCTCTGCCGGGAAGTGCCGTGTTTATCGCGGACCTCCATGAGGGCCAGTGAATTTTTCGGAGTAAGGGAATCTAGAAGCTGATCTACAGCCTTGGCTAGAGAGTGGTGTGGTACTTCTTGCGAAGAGGCCTGTGCAGCCTCAATGTTGGAGACAAAAAGGAGAGAGGTAATGAGAAGGGCAAAAAAATAGCGTACGGGTTGAAAACCAATTTTGTCCCAATTCCTATGGCGCCCCTTTGCCATCATTCCCCCCCTGTATAAAGAATAAATTATCAATCGTGCAAGGTGGCAATCTACCTAACAACTACTGGGAAATCAAGGTGAATTATTGGTAAGGGGGGTAGAGTTCTGGTGTTGTTACCAGTAAATCTTAGCTGTTGTTTGAGTAATTTTTGAGGGGCTTAGAAGAAATATCTGACTCTAAATTCCGCTTTATTGCTAAAGGCCTTTTCGCCATACTCTGTTGAGACACCGCCGTTAAAGAGGGCAAGTCTTAGCCGCATTTCAAGATTGGTAATACGGGTGTAAACTAGCTCTGGGGTGAAGGAATAGCTGTGATCATCAATATTGACGATGGAAGTGATGCCAGGGGTGAGATAAAGGATAGCAAAGGGTTCCTTCTTTGTTATTTTGGCGTAGATATAATTGCGGCCTGACTGGGGGCGGCCATAGCCCTTGAGAGCTAATTCCCGGCCTTTATCCAACAAGGAGTCAAGGGGAAGGGGTTGGTTAAGAGCACCTTCACGGATCAGCTCATAAAAACGGTTCATCTCAGCTGTGGAGTAACCGCCACCGTTATGATAATACTCCACAATGGTGGTCACATCGCTATTGCTGAGATAGCGCAGACCAAGGAGTAGTGAGGTTGCCTGTTGAGTACGATTGCTTATTGAATCATTCTCTTCCAGCACCAGTTTGTGTTGATGAGGGATATAAGCAAATTCAGCATGAATCTCAAAATTAGTGGCAATATTTCTGGAAAAATCCAGTCCCACTCTATTAGCTCTACTATCGCCAGCCAGGAACAACAGGTCAATATCTGTGTCCCGATAAAGCAGGTAGAGCTTAGCTGCAAAATTGGCACGATAGGTACTGCCGAAATCCTCATTAACATGTTCAACCACTGGCAGCACTACAGTGGTTAAGGCCAGGCTCTGCAGGTTTGTACCAAAAGTCTTGATATAATCTACCTCGGCCACAACAAAACCCTCTAGTGATTCGTTTGGGTTGTTGGGGTCTTTGGGACGATTAATAAAGCCAACCGGGTTCCAGGCATAGCCCTTACCCCATTTATATGATTTTTTACCAATGATGGTGGAAAGGGTGGGAGAAGAGGTATAAGTGCCATACAACGCAAAGATATCGGTTGTATCAGTCCAGCCCAGGTCATCCTGTTGACCACTGGCCTGCAACAGCCAATTAAGGTTTAGTTTGCTGGCATCATAGCGACCAAAAAGCTGACCTGTGCCGCGCAGGCGATCAAAATCAGAGAGGGATTTGGCGCTGAAATTAAGATGGTTAAAAACTGAATCCTGGTTGATATCCATATGTTCCCAGGAGAACTCGGCATAGCCCCCCCAGACCAGAGGATTTTTTTCAATTTCATCAAGATCAAAGCTGAACATCTCCTCTTCGGCTAGCAACAAAGCTGGCCAGCCAAGAAGGTAGAAGAGGAGGAGCAGTCGAAAAGTTCTAACACCTTTGACGGTAATATTATTTAGGAACGGCATAAGTGACTTAACAGTAGATGCTTGTTTTCACATTAAAATAGTATGTTTTAAAATCGTGTTTTTTATGACGCAAAACGAACTATAAGTCACTAACGAAGTTCATCAACTTTAGAGAGATAATTTAAGCTGAAGACCTCATCGGCCAGATCCCTTTTTTTGACCTTTGCAAAGAGCATCACTGACCTATAGCCCTTTTGGAGAGGACTGCTGGTCTCCAGCATGGCAGGTCTGATCATACCATCGCCAAAATCTTTAATTTTTGAGTAATGCAGGGTTTTGATAAGCATGCCACTGATGGCAAGACAGTCAATATTGGTGGGTAACAGCGTTTTTTTATCCACCTCCATTTTCAGGCGGGCATAGGCCACTGAGGGGGTGCGGGCCGTAAGATCCAAGACATAATGATCACCTTCATCTATTATGTCCTTTGCCTCATACTCAGTACTATAGTCAAGGCGCAGAATATCTGAGTTATTGAAGATACCGCCCACCACTGACTGCAGGCTGGTAATACGCAGCGGTTTGCCCACATTGGGGATGTAGAGCCACATATTATCCCCTAGACGTAAGGTAGAGCGCCCCTTTTCACTGGCTGGAGAGAGGAAGAGGGCAATCATCTTGTCCTGTCCTTTTTTTAACGAGTAGAGGACAAATTCTTTTTTTTTGCCATCTGGCTCAATATTGATGAGCTTACGATACATCTCATAGGACTGGGGCTGCATATTGGCATCCACCTGGCGCAGGATGTCATTGCCGTCCAGGGCTAAGGCCTGGCCTGGCAGCAAAACGAAAAACAGCAAGAGAAGGCAGGGAATAAGGGTCGTTTTATTTAGTATGCAGGTATGACTGGACGGCATCATCGGCTACTCCTGAGGTTATATGGATAGAAATATTGTTGTCGTTAAGAACCCTGTTCATCTTTGGGCCAACCTCTGCAGCGATAAACAAGCTGACGCCATGCTTGAGTAAAAATATGCTGACGGTGCGACTAATTCCTCCTGCCTGATCATGGGCTGGGTTTTTATGGGCCTGCTTAAAATTTCCCTTCTTATCAAAGATGAGGAAAAATGGTGCGCGTCCGGCAACCTGGCTAATCTGGGCATCTTTGTCTGTACCTGTGGAGGCTACGGCAATAAGTTCAGATGATGCCTCTGCATTGTGAAATGGCCATAGGAATAGACAAAGGGCAAAAATGGTGAAACCAATAGTCTTTACAGGGTTTGTTTTTTTAAACATGACGGAGGGCCTCAATAGGTTCCATGCGCGCCGCCTTCCAGGCCGGTTGCAGGCTGGCCAGGACGGCAATGGCAATGACAATAACCACTATGGTTATAATCTCAGCAGCGCTGATGGTTGGTGACAGGAGTAGCCCTTTTTGGT
>JAOZSN010000234.1 GCA_029939635.1 Deltaproteobacteria bacterium | reverse complement strand
TTATGGGATAAAATGCCCACAGTATATGCTTCACCTTTTTAATTAAAAAACAGGTAAAAATATGTATACCTCCTCTGATTTACGTAAAGGACTTAAAATTGAGATAGATGGTGCACCATATATCATCACGAAATTTGAATTTTCTAAGCCGGGCAAGGGACAATCCCTCTATCGTTGTCGCTTGAAGAATATGATTTCCGGCAATGCCTTTGACAAGACCTATCGTTCCAACGATAAGTTTAAAAAGGCCCCCTTAGATGAGCGTAAGATGCAATACCTCTATAACCAGGGTGATGAGTTTAACTTCATGGATACGGAGAGTTACGAGCAGTTTATTATTCACCGGGAGAAATTAGAAGATAGTATTCCCTATCTTGTGGATAACATGGATGTTGAAGTGCTGCTCTTTGATGGCAATCCCATTGGCGTTACTATGGCTAATTTTGTGGAGCTCACCGTTACCAAAGCAGATCCCTGGGCCAAGGGTGATACCTCTGGCACTGATACCAAGCCAGTAACCGTAGAGACTGGCTATGAACTACAGGTACCGCCCTTTATTGAAGAGGGCGAGGTTATCCAGATTGACACTCGTACCGGGGCATACCTTACCCGCGCTAAAAAATAGGCCTACCTTGCAGAAAAAATTACAGGAACGGGCGGTCTTTCTTCAGGCTGTCCGTTCTTTTTTTAATAGCCATGGCTATCTTGAAGTAGAAACTCCCATCCGTCAGCCTGTCCTCATTCCAGAGGCACAGATTATCCCCTTTTCCTGTCATAATTGGTTTTTGCAAAGTTCTCCTGAACTATGTATGAAACGTCTATTGGCCCATGGTCATGGGCAGATATTCCAGATATGCAAATGTTTCCGGGCCCAGGAGCGCGGTAGGCTCCACCTTTCTGAATTTACCATGCTGGAGTGGTATCGTCTCCATGACGATTATGAGGGCTTGATGGCTGAGACTGAGATGCTGGGCCGAGAAATAGCCCACAACCTTGCAGCTCTGCCTGGTTTCGACGCAGAAGTATGCGCACTGTTGACCGAATCTTCTTGGCAACGGTTGACGGTGGCAGATGCCTTTGATGCATATGCCGGTTTATCAGCGGTTGAGGCCTTGGCTATGGATTGTTTTGATGAGGTACTGGTAACAGAGGTCGAGCCGCATCTTGGTAATGAACAGCCTTGTTTTCTCTACGATTATCCTGCCCAGCTTGGTTCTTTAGCCCGTTTGAAGGCAGATTATCCAGAGGTGGCTGAACGATTTGAACTCTATATTCAGGGCATTGAGGTTGCCAATGGCTTTTCAGAGCTTACTGATGTCATGGAGCAGCGTCAGCGTTTTAGCCATGAAATTGCCCAGAATGAAGACGGGTCGGGAGGGATGCCGGAGAAATTTTTGGCAGATCTTGAGCAACTGTCCCCAGCCTGCGGTATTGCCTTGGGCCTAGATCGCCTCTTAATGTTACTCTGTGGCGCTGGTTCCATTGATGAGGTGGTGGCCTTTACCTCGGAGGAGTTGTAGGTGAGGCTATAGATGCCTACTGCCCAAGTTCTTTCAGTCTGGCCTGGATAAGCAGTAAATCCTGCCAAGCCCCTTTCTTCAGGGTAGGGTATTGGCTGAGTAAGGTGGGGTGGTAGGTGGGCATCAGAGGCCGCCCATGGTAGGTGTGGAAGCGACCGCGGAGGGCTGCCAGTTGATTGCTACTGTTGAGCACGGTCTGACTGGCAATGGTGCCCATAGTTAAGATGATCTGGGGGTTGAGAAGTTTTATTTGCTGATCCAGGAAGTGCTGGCAACAGAGGATTTCTTTAGCTTGTGGAGGGGTTGCCTGGGTGCCAGGACATTTGCAGATGTTGGTGACAAAGAGTTTTTCCATCTGCAGATTTATGGCCCCTACCATCTTGGTCAATAATTCACCTGCCGCTCCTGGAAATACCTCGGAGGTATCTGCTTCTACCTGGGGTGGGTCGCCGATAATAAGTAAGGGGATCGTGCCTGTAAGGCAGCCGCTGCCAAAAAGGGGAGGGCGGTTATGGTGTAAGGGGCAGGCTGTACATGCCCTGATTTGTTGTTGTAGATCGGCAAACGCACCGGGCGATGGTGTATGATTTGGCTGTTTGGCTGGTTTGGGTGCTTTTTTGTTGGCCCATTCAGGAGGGGCAGACGTTGGCACCGGGATTTGACGGGAACGCGGCGCTGAATCAGGGACAAAAATAGTCTCCGCTGCGCGTGGATAATCAAGCCCTAATGAGCCATGCAGGTGGAGGATTTTTTCAGTGGCCAAGGTAATGGCGCGTAATTCTTGTTGTTGATCTTCGTTGCCCATTATTTAATTTTTTGCAGTTATATTGGTTATGACAAGGGTAGACGATATTTCAGAGCAGTTCACTCCAGAAGGGCTTGTTGCCTCAACCACAAGTGTTGAACAGCTCTCTATCTGGTCCCTCGTCTTGCACAGCTGTGCTTTGCCCCATTGGCTTGCAGAAGATAATGGTCAATGGCGCCTTTATGTTCAGGAAGATGCTCTTAGTCAAGCTCAGCAGCAAATTCGGTTGTATGTTGATGAGAATCGTCAGTGGCCCCCTGTCGACCCAAGAGGGCAAGGCGCATCATATCAGCCACCCTCCATACTATTGCTTGCCATTTTTGTTCTCTTTTTTAGCGAAACAGGTCCTTGGCTGGCCCAAAATCACTGGTTTGTTGCTGGTAGCCTTGATCGGCTTGAAGTGCTTGAACACCAGCAATGGTGGCGTTTATGTACGGCCCTGACTCTCCATGCTGATATTGCCCATTTGGCTGGCAATATGATTATTGGTGGTATCATAATCCATTTTCTGACAAAATCCATAGGAACAGGGTTAGGTTGGTTTCTTTTGTTTCTTGTTGGTGTCTTCGCTAACTGGCTAAATATTTTTTTACATGCCCATGAACACCATTCTGTTGGCTTTTCCACCGCTGTTTTTGCAGCCATTGGTATGATTTGTACCCTGGAGATTTTTAGCCGTACTGAACGCAGGGGACGTTTGCTGGCCATAGGGGCTGGTGCTGCCCTTTTTGCATTGTTTTCCTCTACTGAAGCGCGGGTTGATATTGGCGCCCATCTT
>JAOZSN010000092.1 GCA_029939635.1 Deltaproteobacteria bacterium | reverse complement strand
AGGTTTATGAAACGGCCAACTAAACTTCCTTAAGGGCCTCAAAAACTAAAATCCGTAGAGACATAAAACAAGCCTTTCATGAAGAAATTTCTCTATGCCTCTACGCAACAAAATGAACACGTACAAACCATCTTTGTGGTTATTGAACCATAAAAGATAACCCACGAGGCCCACAACCTCTCTGCTGCATGTCACCACGCCGCAGTTCTCTGAATAGTACCATTTGTTCTTCGCTGAGCACATTCGCTAAATTATGCTTCATATCCTCACGCTGACTGGCCATATCCTGCTGAAAAGCCTGTATTTGGGCAAGATCTAAACCTGCATCTATCAACACATCATCATGATAGGCCCTCCCCTCTGCTAAGACATCAAGCACAGCACCGGCCTCTTCAACATTCAGCCCTAAATCTATCTGCAAACGGGCTAGCTTCTCTTCTGTAGATAGCTCCATGAATTTCATCGGCTCATTCTGGAAAATATTTTCCCGTAAGGCACGTTGTTGCTCATTATTCAACATACCGGCCAATTTTTTGCGCCCCTGTTGGTGAAATTTACGTAACTGGTGCCGCATATTTCTTAAATCTTGTTTTTTCAGGCCATGTTCGGCAATAATATCAGCCATAACTTTTTTTCTATCAGCAAATACCTCCTGCACAGCAATGACTTGTTCATCCGTAAGATTCAACTCTTCCTTAAGCATACTCAGATGCCTGCTGCCATCACGCCCTTTTCCAACATACGATTCATGGGCGGTGGCGCTCCAAGCAGCGAGACTGACAACAATAATGACCAATGGGATACATATACTTAGCTTCATAATAAACTCCTTTTTTTGTTACACTGAAATATTGACTAAGGCGCCTGGTTCAAGCAATCATGATTGGTGCAGACGGGAAGTCAACTCAGTTTGGTTTTCATTATTCAGATTTGACACATCACTATACTCAGCAAGAATCTCCTGCATAGTGCGCAAATTGCTATAATTAACGCCAGTATTTGCAGGTGCTGAGGGAGGAGATGGTTCGGCAGGTGGTTGACGATTTTCAATATTGCCGCCAGTTGGTGCAGTTGGTTGCATGGGCTTCATTGGCTGAGAAGCTGAGATAGTGTTATCAGACATAGGTGCCTCCTTGTATAAAGTGTAGGGGAAATCATGATTTCTTGGCCAATATCATGCGTACATCTCTAAAATACAGCAGCTTTGCACTGATTGCTGTTAAGGGAGAGTCAAGTTTTGTAAAGTTATGTAAAGCCACTGACCAGTCGCAAAATCTACAGTAATATCCCTGGAGAAACACATTCTCAAAGGAACCCATGGAACACATGAACAAAATTTTAGTCATTGATGATGATAAAGAGCTTTGCCAGTTACTGGTTGAATTCCTCCAGCCAGAAGGCTTTACAGTACACACGATGCATGAACCCCACAGTGGCTTAAAAACGGCCTTGACTGGTGACTATTGCCTGGTAGTGCTTGATGTCATGTTACCAGGCATGACAGGCTTAGAACTACTTCGGCATCTCAGAACCTCTTCTCAAGTTCCAGTACTCATGCTGACCGCCAGGGGCGAGGATATTGATCGCATTATTGGCCTGGAGATGGGGGCGGATGATTATCTCCCCAAGCCTTTTAATCCCCGTGAATTGGTAGCCCGCATTAATGCCATCAGACGTCGATCCAATATAAATCATCAGCAATCATCAGCTCAGCAGAAACGGCTGGTCTATGATGATATCGTCGTGGATCTTCGATCAAGAACAGTTAAACAGGGTGGCCAGACTATCAAGGTTACGGCAGTGGAATTTTCGTTACTCTATGAATTAGTTCAGCAAGCGGGCCAGGTATTAAGCCGTGGGGAGTTAACCCAAAAAGTCCTCCACCGTGCATTAGACAGCTTTGACCGCAGCATTGATGTCCATGTCAGCAGCCTACGCAAAAAACTAGGTCACCAGATAGATGGCCGCGAACGGATCAAGACCGTGCGCAGCGTTGGTTATCTCTATACCCAAGCCCAGCAGGAGGAGTAATGCGCAGCCTCTTTGTTAAGCTCTTTGTGAGCTTTGTCCTTATCACCCTACTGGCCAGCTTCACCACTGTGATGATCTCCTTTTTGGGCCAAATTGGCCCCTACGGTGAGCTGAAAAAGCAGAGACAACACCATCAACTTCGCGCCCTTAACCAATCTCTGGCCATAACCGGTCTGGCAGCAGTAAAGATCCTTAAAAATGGTGGTAAGGCTGAACTAGTCAATTATTTGCACGAGGTTGAAAGACCAGGGTTAAGTCACATATTTTTGCTGCAGGATGACAACACGACCCTTTCTGGTCGCAGCTTACCATCAGCTACGGCCCGGCTGGCAGAAAAGGCCCGTAACTCCAATTCCAGGCAACACAGTATAACCCCAGGCAAAATTATGGTTGCCAGGCCTCTCTTTAGTACAGAAGGACAAAGCCTCATCATTGTCGGCACCACAGACCGCCTAAAACGAGCGCCGATCTTTGCCCGGGGTGATAGAAAAAAACTTTTTCCACCACGACCTTTCCTGCGCCAGCCCTTTGGTTTACCACTAATAATCATGTTGCTTATTGCTGCAGCTGGTTGTTACCTTTTGGCCCGCTCTCTCACCGCCCCCATTCGCCGCCTGCGCACCGCCACCCAGCAAATGACCAAGGGTGATTTTTCAACCCGCATCGACCTGCTGGGAGGCAAAGGTAATGAGATTGCTGACTTGAGTCGCGACTTTAACACCATGGCCCAGCGTACCCAGGCCTTACTCTTGTCCCAGAAACGATTGCTGCGTGATATTTCCCATGAACTACGATCGCCATTGACCAGGCAAAATGTTGCCTTGGAATTAGCCCGTCAACGATGCAGTGAGGCAGAACCGTTTCTGAACCGTATTGAAAAAGAATCCTACCGCCTGAATGAACTAATCGATAAACTCCTTATCCTCACCAGGATTGAGGGTGATGTGGATAACCTACCAAAAAAACCGGTACAGCTGACAGAAGTACTCAACACCATAGTCCGAGACGCTGATTTTGAGGCGACCAGCAGCAAGCGCTATATTGAGATACTCAAAAGTGACGACGTCACCGTGCTTGGCTCTGCTGAGATGCTGAGCCGAGCCTTCGAAAATGTGATCCGCAATGGCTTACGCTATACAGCCCCAGGCAGTGCGGTTGAAATCAAGATAAACAAAAACGATACTCAGGTACTGATCAGCATCCAGGATCATGGCCCCGGCGTGGCCAGTGAGCATCTTGAACAGATATTTAAACCATTCTTTCGGGTATCAGATTCGCGGAACCGCGACAGTGGCGGCACAGGTGTCGGCCTGGCCATTGCCAAACAAGCCATTGTCCAGCATGGCGGCACCATAGAGGCAAAAAAGGGTAAGTACGGTGGGCTGTTGGTTGAAATAAGACTACCAGCTGAGTTCCCCTAAGAACCACGGATGAACACAGATTAACACGGATATTTGCCCTTGCAGGGCTGGCACTTCCATTCTCCACTTGTCTGCCAATAGACAGGATAAGGATTTTCATGTTGATTTTTACAATAACTTTACATACATCTTGAGAAGATGCGCGGAAAGATTCTCTGTGGTATAAAGAATTTGTTCATCGTACAGACTAATCCCTTTCCTCCCACAGCCCCTTTTATTCAATGCACGTCTTATCCTTTACATTCATAACTTTCTTTGCCCTCCTATTGCCCTCCACCAGCCAGGCCGCCCATGGTGTCTCCATTGATGGCAAGCTCAAGTATGGGGCAGATTTTCACCATTTTGACTATGCCTCTCCCCAGGCCAAACAGGGTGGCCAGCTCATCCTCCATTCCCTGGGCAGCTTTGATAAGTTTAACCCGTACACCCTTAAAGGCACAGCACCGGATGGCATGAGCGAGCTTGTCTTTGAGACCCTGGGTGTGGCCAGCCTTGACGAGCCCTTTGCCCGCTATGGCCTCATTGCCAAGGATATGAAGCTAGCCGAAGACGGCCTTTCTATGCTGGTCACCTTACGTGAAGAGGCGCGTTTTTCAGACAACTCTCCACTGACGGCCGAGGATGTCAAATTCTCCCTGGATACCTTCAAAGGCCCCACGGCCCACCCCTTTTACGCCACCTATTTTCAGGATATTGAACGGGCTGAGGTTCTTGGCGCCCATAAGCTACGCTTTCACTTTACCCAGGCCAACCGTGAAGTCCATATCATTGCCTGCGAATTGCCGATCTTTTCCCTAAAATATTGCTCTATTAACCCCTTTGCAGAAAAGGGCCTTACCCCTTCCCTGGGTTCTGGGCCCTATGTTGTCGATAATTTCAAAATAGGCAAGACCGTCACCTACCGCAAGAACCCTGACTACTGGGGCAAAGATCTGGCGGTGCGACGCGGTATGTATAATTTTGAGACCATTACCTTCAAATTTTTCAAGGATCAAATCGTCTCAGTGGAGGCCTTTAAGGCAAACGAGTTTGATTTTATGCACATCAATATTGCCAAGCAATGGGCTCGTGATATGGTGGGCGAAAAATTTGATTCCGGCCAGGTCATCAAGGAATATCTTATCCACCAGCAAAATGCTGGTATGCAGGGTTTTGTTTTTAACACCCGTAAGGCCATTTTTGCCGATGCCAAGGTACGCCGTGCCTTAGGGCTGGCCTTTGACTTTTCCTGGACCAACAAGAGTCTCTTCTTTGGTCAGTACACCCAAAGCTATAGTTATTTCAGCAATTCAATCTATGCAGCCCCAGATCTACCCAGTGCAGCCGAGCTTGCCCTTTTAGAACCATGGCGACAGCAACTGCCAAAAGAGATATTCACCACACCCCTGACCCCTATACCCTCCGGCAAACCAGGAGATGTACGCAACAATCTCCGGTTAGCCAAGAAACTACTGGCCGAGGCTGGCTGGCAGTATCGCGACGGTGCCTTACGTAATGACAAGGGCCAACCCCTGGAATTTGAGATCATGCTGGCCTCCCCAGCTTTTGAACGGGTCATGGCCCCCTATGCCCGCAACCTGCAAAAGCTCGGCATCACGGCACATTACCGGACCATTGACATGACACTCTACATCCGTAACATGCGCACCTTTGATTTTGACATGATGGTCAATGTCTTTGGCCAGTCCCAATCACCAGGCAATGAACAACGCATGATGTGGTGCACCCCTGCCGCAGATCAACACGGTTCCCGCAATTATGCTGGCATCAAATCCGAGGTGGTGGATGCCTTGGTAAATAAAATTGTCTACGCCAACAGCCAGCAAGAACTGGTCACCAGCTGCCGAGCCCTGGACAGGGTGCTCTGGTACGGCTATTATGTCGTACCCAACTGGTACACCTCCAATTGGCGAGTGGTCTATTGGAATAAATTTACTAAACCTGAAACAGCACCCTTATACTATTCACCCTTCCAGGCCTTAATGACCTGGTGGATGAAATAACAACGAACCGTAGAATGTCGAACAAGAAATATCGAATCCCGAAGTAATGTACTTATCTATTAAGAAAAAAGTCCATCCTTCATCATTCGACATTCCTTGTTCGCTATTCGATATTCTCTTTTCATGACCTCCTACATCCTCCGCCGCATATTACTCATGATCCCTACCCTGTTTGGTATCATGCTGCTGACCTTCAGTATCACCCAATTTGTGCCGGGTGGGCCTGTGGAGCGTATGATTGCAGATTTGGAGGGAGGCAGTCGTGGTGCTGAGGTGGCTGTGGCTCGCTCTGTCTACCAGGGCAATAAGGGACTTGATGCAGATCGTATTGAACAAATCCGCCAGATTTATGGCTTTGACAAGCCTCCCTTGCAACGCTTTGTGGCCATGGTTAAAAATTACCTGCTCTTTGATTTTGGTGACAGCTATTACCACCACAGCTCAGTGGTGGATCTAGTCATCTCCAAACTGCCAGTCTCCATGTCGCTGGGTTTTTGGTCCTTTCTCATTGTCTATGGCATCTGTATTCCTCTTGGCATTAAAAAGGCGGTGCGGGATGGGTCGCGCTTTGACTTTATTACCTCCACCATTATCTTAGTGGGCTATGCTATCCCCGGCTTTGTGCTGGCCATTCTGCTCATTGTCCTCTTTGGTGGTGGCAGTTTTTGGAATATCTTTCCCCTTCGCGGCCTGGTCTCTGATGGCTGGAGTGAGATGTCTCTCCTAGCACAGATCGTTGATTATCTCTGGCATATGGTACTGCCCATATCCTCCATGGCAGTATCCAGCCTGGCGGTGATGACCATGCTCACCAAGAATTCATTTCTTGAGGAGATTGGTAAACAATACGTCATTACTGCGCGGGCCAAGGGTTTAAGTGAAAACAAAATTTTGTATGGCCATATCTTCCGTAATGCCATCATCCCCATTATCACTGGCTTTCCAGGTGCCTTTATCATGGCATTTTTTACCGGCAGCCTGCTCATTGAAACAATTTTCTCACTAGATGGCATGGGCTTGCTGGCCTATGAGTCAATCCTCAACCGCGATTACCCCGTGGTTTTGGGCACACTCTATATCTTCACCATCCTCGGCCTTTTTGCCCGCCTGCTGTCAGATCTCAGCTATGTCATAGTTGACCCCCGTATCACCTTTGACGGTGGGGACAACTAAATGCAACTCTTTGCTGAAAATAGAAGCTGGCACAAGTTCAGACGTAACCGCCGAGGCTTCTGGAGCCTCATTCTTTTTAGCCTGCTCTTTATCAGCAGTCTCGGAGCAGAGTTACTCAGCAACGATGTCCCCCTATATGTCCGTTATGAGGGACAATCCTACTTCCCCATGCTCTGCGACTACCCAGAGACCACCTTTGGCGGTGATTTTGAGACCCCCTGTGATTACCGTGACCCGTATATCCTGGATAGAATCAGCACGGGCACGAACATGGCCATTTTCCCACCTAACCCCCATAGCTATAAATCGATCAATTACCAACTCAGTGAGCCCGTACCATCCCCACCAACCCAGGACAATATACTCGGCACCGATGATCGGGGTCGAGATGTGCTGGCCCGACTGATCTACGGCTTTCGCCTCTCAGTACTCTTTGCCCTGGCCTTGACCATCGTTGGTACCCACCTAGGCATCCTGGCCGGAGCCATACAGGGCTATTTTGGTGGCAAGACAGATCTTATCGGCCAGCGCTTTATTGAGATATGGTCAGCCATGCCTGAGCTCTATCTGCTCATTATCTTTGCCTCTATCTTTAAGCCGAGTATCTGGCTGCTACTCATTCTGCTCTCCATGTTTGGCTGGATGGGGCTGGGTGATTATGTACGGGCTGAATTTTTAAAGAGCCGTAACCTTGATTATGTCCGGGCTGCCCGTGCCCTTGGTGTTGGCAATATAACCATTATGCGACGCCACTTACTACCCAACTCTATGACACCGGTGATTACCTTTCTACCCTTTCGCATGTCAGGGGCCATTATCGCCCTGACCAGCCTTGATTTTTTAGGACTGGGCGTCCCACCACCGTCACCAAGCCTAGGCGAATTACTGGCTCAAGGTAAGGCCAATATTGATGCCTGGTGGATTTCTTTAACCACCTTTGGGGTGCTGGTTATAACCTTGGTACTGCTGATATTCATCGGTGAGGCATTACGGGAAGCATTTGATCCACGAAAGAATTAGCTGCGGATTGCATGAGGTAAGCGAGCTTGCGAGACTCCAATTACACAAAAAAGAAAAAATCACCCGTGTAAATCTGTGCAATTAGCAGCAAAAAAATCATGACAAAACTCTTAGAAATAAAAAACCTCAGCGGTGGCTTCCAGACAGACGCGGAATTTATCCCTGTCCTCCATGACGTCAACCTCACCATTGCCCAGCGTCAGACCCATGCCCTGGTGGGAGAATCTGGATCAGGGAAATCAGTAACCGCCTTTGCCGTGCTACAGCTCTTTGGCGTTAATCAGTTCCAGGCCAAGGGGCGTATTCTCTATAATGATCAGGATCTTCTAACCTTACCTGAGGCAGACTTACGCCACATCCGCGGCCGGAATATCGCCATGATATTCCAGGAACCCATGACCTCATTAAATCCGGTCCAGGCCATTGGTAAACAGCTTATGGAACCACTGCTGCTGCACCGCAGTATGGGCATTCATGAGGCAGAAAATGAGGCCATCACCTTACTTGACCGCACCGGCATCCCTGACCCCAAACGTAGACTGGCCGATTTCCCCCACCAACTTTCTGGTGGTCAAAGACAACGAGTGATGATTGCCATGGCCCTGGCCTGCCGCCCAGGACTCCTCATTGCTGACGAACCAACCACGGCCCTTGATGTCACCATCCAAGCCCAAATCCTTACCCTGCTGGCCGAACTCCAGGAGGAGTTTAAGATGGCCATCTTGCTCATCACCCATGATCTTAATATGGTGAAAAACTTCGCCAGCCAGGTTGCCATCATGCGCCAAGGTAAGATAGTGGAAAAGGGTAATGTGGCGAAAATTTTCTCAAGCCCGGAGAGAAAATATACCCAAGAGTTAATTAATGCCATACCAAAGGGTGAGCAAACACCACGCCTTGACAACCAAAAATTGTTACAGGTTAACAATCTGCACTGTGCCTTTCCCATCACCAAAGGTTTCTTCAAACGCAAAGTTGGTGAGGTAAAGGCGGTTAATGACGTATCCCTCACCATCAGAGAAGGCACGACCTATGGCATTGTTGGTGAGTCAGGCTCAGGAAAATCCACCTTGGGTCTCTGCCTGCTACGCCTGCTCGACTCCCGCGGTGAGCTTCTCTTTAATAATGAAAATCTTCGCCATAAAAAACCTGTCGAAATGCGTTCTTTACGCAAAGAGATGCAGATGGTCTTTCAAGACCCCTTCTCTTCCCTGTCACCCCGCCTGACAGTGGGTGAAATTATTGGAGAAGGACTACAGGTACATGCGAAAGAAATGGACAAGGCTGCCCGCCAAAAACGGGTGACGGAGGTCTTAGAAGAGGTAGGACTGCAAGCAACCATGATGGGGCGCTACCCCCATGAATTTTCAGGTGGTCAGCGACAGCGCATTGCCATTGCCAGGGCGGTTGTTTTAAAACCAAAATTCATTGTCATGGATGAGCCCACCAGCGCCCTAGACACCACCATCCAGGCCCAGATCATTGAGCTGCTACGTGCTATCCAGACAAAATACAATATTGCCTACCTCTTCATCTCCCATGACCTCCGTGTGGTTCGCGCCTTAGCCGACGAAATTGCCGTGATGAAGAATGGTGCCATTGTTGAACAAGGTACAGGCCACGATATTTTTACAGCCCCCAAACACCCCTATACCAAAAAGCTATTTACTGCAGCCTTTGGCTAGAAAAGAGTTTTTTCACCACGTACCTGTTACCTGTTCAGGAGTGCCTAAATTGGCGAAGATGAGGTAGACACCGCTCCGCTGTTCCTGGACAGGTAACACTAATCAAGGAAGCGCCGTGCTATAGCCTGAAACACCTCCTCAATATCCCAGAAGACATCAAAGATATCCGGGTCAAAATGCGTCCCCCGCCCTTCCTGCATAATGGCCATGGCCTTACTATGAGGCATGGCATCCTTGTAGACTCGTTTACAGACTAAAGCATCATAGACATCTGCAATGGCCATAATCCGACCGGCCAAAGGAATTTCGTCACCTTGCAGGCCACGAGGATAACCCTGACCATTGAATTTTTCATGGTGGCTACCAGCAATCTCTCTGGCATATTTTAGAAATGAGCTGCCCTGCACCTTTTTTTCCAGCCGGGCAATAACACTCTCACCATACTGGCTATGTTTCTTCATCTCCTCAAACTCAGCATCTGTAAGTTTGCCAGGTTTAAGCAGAATATTATCACCGATTGCAACCTTACCAATATCGTGGAGAGGGGCAGATCTATAGAGCAGATCAATATAACTCGAGTCGATTTGCGCACTAAACGTATCATGCTCTGCCAGGCTGCTCACCAGGGCCTTTACATAATGCTGGGTCCGTTTAATGTGACCACCTGTTTCAGGATCACGAAACTCGGCCAGTTCACCCATGACCTCGATAACAGCACTTTTAAGGAGATTCGTCTCGTGGGTTCGCTCCTCCACTTGGGTCTCTAGATCAAGGCGATAGGCGTTAAGCTCAAGATGGGTACGCACCCGAGCCAGTAACTCAGCACCAGAAAAAGGCTTGGTAATATAATCAACACCACCAAGCTTAAAACCACGGGCAATATCTTCAGGCTCTGTACGGGCAGTGAGAAAAATGACAGGAATATCCATTGTCTCAACCTGCTTTTTCAAGGCCTCCACGGTCTGAAATCCATCAAGACCTGGCATGGCCACGTCCATGAGAATAAGCTGAGGTTTGCTGGCAACAATGCGTTCTAAGGCCTGTTCACCACTGGTGGCATAGGCAAAGCTACAGTCCAACTGTTCCAAATGACTCATGGCCACCTGAATATTGGCTGGCATGTCATCTACGATAAAGAGAAGCGGTTGATCACTCATAGTCCAAATCCTGTCTTACATTGCTTGATAAGTCCCTCAACCTTGAGGATATCAAACTGCTGTACTCCATCCAAAAATTCGTTGCCTAAATCTGCGGCCTGAACCAAACCACATTCTTCAGCCACATCCAGCAAAAGACGACCCACCTCTGCCGCATCCTCCAGACTACCACTAGCCTCGGCCTTGTTCAAAAGAGCAGTCAACGGTAACTGCCATTTTCCAGAAAGCGATTTCAAACCTTCATCAGAGACAGGTGCGTCTTGAAGAGTATCGTTATTTTCACGTGGATGGTCAAGGAAACGACCTATTTCTTTTTTTAAGGTCTGAATTTCAAAAGGTTTGGGAATAAAGCCAGCAAAAAGATCTCCCTGTCCCTCATATTGACCAATATCACCCGACATGGCAATAACTGGAATTCCGGCCATGACCGTATCAGCTTTCAGACGACGAGTGGCCTCAATGCCATTGAGAACCGGCATCTGAATATCCATCAATATTAGATCAGGAGGATTCGACTTGATCTTTTCCAAGGCCTCTGCACCATTACTGGCCGTCTTGATCTCTAAGGGGCTATCATGCAAAATGGCACGAACCAGATCGACATTATCAGGCTCATCATCTGCCACCAGAATCCAGGATGGCGCAAAAAGGATGTCTTCCTCTTCATCCTCAACAATAACATGTTGGTGAGCAGAACCACAGGCAACCTCGGGCAAATCAACAGTAAAAATTGAACCCTTCCCAAACTCGCTGACCACTGTAATTTCACCTCCCATCTGCGTGATAAGACGCTGACTGATAGCCAGACCCAGGCCAGGTTTGTGCTGGGCAATGCCATCCGGGCCAGCAAAGGGAGTAAACAGGAAAGGAAGGAGACTATCCTCAATACCTCTGCCCGTATCTTCAACAGTAATAACAAGGTGAATCATATCATTAGTATGCTGATGGCGAACCCGCAGAGTAATTTGCCCCTGCTCAGTAAAACTCACAGCATTACCTAACAGATTAAAAAGAACCTGCCGCATGCGACTCTTATCAAGAATAAGGCTGACAGGAGTACTCTGCTCCAAATCAAGGTGAAGCTTGATTCCCTTTTCCATGGCCTTATCCCTGAAAAAGGTAATTATTTCCTCTAAAAATTCACCAAAATGAACCTCGTGGGCATCAATTTCCATGCGCCCCGCATCTATTTTAGCAATCTCTAAGATGTCATCAATGATACTAAGCAGGGTGCGACCACTGCTGAGAATAACAGCGGCCTGATCCTGCTGAACAGCAGGGAGATCAGCAATAGTGAGCAATTCACTGTAGCCAAGAATAGCATTAAGGGGAGTTCGTATTTCATGGGACATATTAGCCAAGAACTGACTCTTTAAACGGTTTGCCAA
>JAOZSN010000233.1 GCA_029939635.1 Deltaproteobacteria bacterium | reverse complement strand
CCTGGAGAAGTTGGCCGACTTCGATGAGGATGTCATGGAAAAATATCTCGAAGAGGAACTGATCTCCCCTGATGAAATCAGGCGGGCGATCAGGGCAGCTACTATAAACCTGGATGTTGTCCCGGTTCTGTGTGGCTCAGCCTTTAAGAACAAGGGTGTCCAGCCCTTGCTCGATGCGGTTATTGATTATCTCCCCTCCCCTAAAGAGGTGGCGGATGTCAGTGGCCTCAATAAAAAAGGCGAGACCATCAGTCGGCCAACAGGTGCCAGTGAGAAATTATGTGGATTGGCCTTTAAGTTAGTGGCTGATCCCTATGTGGGTACCCTTGCCTTTGTCCGGATCTATACCGGCAAGCTCAAATTGGGCGACAAGGTGTTTAACCCTCTCAAGGGCAAACAGGAAAAGATTGGTCGAATCCTTAAGATGCACGCTAATAAGCGTGAAGAGGTTAAGGAACTTGGCCCAGGCGACATTGGTGCCGTGGTTGGCCTGCGTTTTACTACCACTGGCGAGACCCTCTGCGCTTCAGGCGATTTTATTGTCTTGGATCAGATGGATTTTCCTGATCCGGTTATCGCCATTGCCATCGAGCCAAAGAGTAAGGCCGATGAAGAGAAGCTGTTTGATAGTCTTGCTAAGATTGCCCTGGAAGACCCCTCCTTCCATATCAGCACTGACCCGGATACTGGTCAGACTCTGATCTCTGGAATGGGTGAATTGCATCTGGAGATCATTGTGGATCGCCTGTTGCGCGAATTCAAGGTGGGGGCCAACGTGGGTACGCCTCAGGTTGCCTATAAAGAGGCGATCACTAAAGGCGCTAATGGTGAGCATGAATTTGTCCAGCAGACGGGCCAGAATCAATATGGTCATGTCAAACTGGAGATTAGCCCGGCTGAAAATGGCTCGGGACGAAGTTTTAGCTGTCAGGTTGGTGAAGATATCATCCCGGCGGAATTTATTAATGCCGTTGAGAGGGGCGTCTATTCCAGCCTTGACTCAGGGGTATTGCTTGGCTTTCCCGTCACTGATATTGAGGTATGCTTGGTGGGTGGTTCCTTTCACGAGGAAGATTCAACTGAACAGGCCTTTGGGGTGGCTACCACCATGGCATTACGTCAGGCCATGCTGGAGGCAGACCCGGTTCTGCAAGAGCCCATGATGGCAGTTGAGGTTCTTGTACCCGAACAGCATGTTGGTGATGTTATTGCTGATTTGAATAGTCGCCGGGCCCGAATAAATGGTATGGAAAGTCGTGATACTGGGCTACAGGCCATTGATGCTGAGGTTCCATTAGCCGAGATGTTCGGTTACTCCACGGTATTACGCTCAGCCAGCCAGGGAAGGGCCAATTATACCATGCAGTTTGGTCATTATGCCAATGTGCCGGAAAAGATAGCGACGAAGATCATCCAGAAGGTCAAGGGTGTAATTTAAAAGATTATTAGGCCGGATTAACATGATCTACTGGGTTGGTTGGCTAATCCGGTTACATCCATTAGATCCAGCAAAAGTAGAACAGACGGTAGAAGGTGTAATTTAAAAGCTTATTAGACGTGATTAACCGGATCTGCTGGTTTAGCAGAATAATCCTGTTTATCCTGTAAATCCTGTCAAAAATAGAACAGAAGGAAAATGAGGCAAAAAAATGGCTAGAGAAAAGTTCGAACGTACGAAACCCCATGTAAACATAGGTACCATCGGTCACATTGATCATGGTAAGACCACTCTCACCGCAGCAATTACCACTGTCCTGGCCCAAAAGGGTATGGCCGAAGGTACTGACTTTAGTGATATTGATAAGGCTCCGGAAGAGAAAGAACGTGGTATCACCATCGCCACTGCCCATGTGGAGTATGAGTCAAATCTACGTCATTACGCCCATGTTGATTGTCCTGGCCATGCTGATTATATCAAGAATATGATTACTGGTGCAGCCCAGATGGACGGTGCTATTCTGGTAGTTGGTGCCGATGATGGCCCCATGCCCCAGACCCGTGAGCATATCCTCCTTGGTCGTCAGGTAGGTGTACCTGCCATTGTTATCTTCCTGAATAAATGTGACATGGTTGATGACGAAGAGCTTATTGAGCTGGTTGATATGGAGCTTCGGGAGCTTCTTGATAAATATGATTACCCAGGTGATGACACCCCTATTATTCAGGGTTCAGCCTTAAAGGCCCTGGAGAATCCCACCGACGAAGAGGCTACAAAGTGTATCTGGGACCTGATGGATGCCTGTGATACCTTTATTCCTGAGCCAGTTCGTGATACCGATAAGACCTTCCTGATGCCCATTGAAGATGTCTTTTCTATCTCTGGTCGCGGTACTGTTGCCACAGGTCGTATCGAGCGTGGTGTGGTTAATGTTGGCGATGAGATTGAGATCGTTGGTATCAAAGATACCGTAACCACGACGGTTACCGGTGTTGAGATGTTTAGGAAGATGCTGGATCAAGGTATGGCCGGTGATAACGTTGGTATCCTTCTGCGTGGCACCAAGCGCGAGGATATCGAGCGTGGTCAGGTTCTTGTTAAGCCTGGTTCCATCAATCCCCATAAGAAATTTAAGGCTGAGTGCTATATCCTGAGCAAGGAAGAGGGTGGACGTCATACTCCTTTCTTCAACGGTTATCGTCCCCAGTTTTACTTCCGGACCACTGACGTGACTGGTGTTATCACCCTGCCCGAAGGTGTAGAGATGGTAATGCCTGGTGACAATGTTACTGTGGTTGGCGAGCTGATTACCCCCATCGCCATGGAAGAAGGCCTGCGTTTTGCCATCCGTGAAGGTGGTCGCACCGTCGGTGCTGGCGTAGTTAATGAAATAATTGAGTAAGTAAAGGCAGAATGTAAAGGAAGTTAACGAAGGTAAAGAATGTAGAGGGTTTTTATTCTCTACCTCCTTTACCTTCTCTACATTCTTTATATTCCCCAGGAGTATTTAATATGCGTGAAATAATCCATCTTGGCTGTCTTGAGTGCAAACAGCGCAACTACAGTACCACTAAGAACAAACGTTCTACTCCAGCAAAATTGGAGTTAAAGAAGTACTGTCGTTTTTGTAAGACACATACGGTCCATAAAGAGACAAAGTAACATGTAGGCCAGTAGCTCTAATTGGTAGAGCATCGGACTCCAAATCCGAGGGCTGGGGGT
>JAOZSN010000232.1 GCA_029939635.1 Deltaproteobacteria bacterium | reverse complement strand
CAATAAAAGGCGACATGGCCGTAATGATGGCCATGTTCTCCTGCTTAAAACCACTCAAACCCGCTACAAGAGTGAGGATACTCAAGGCCGGGATGGCCCAGAGTATGGCGGTGGTATCACCGATATTCACGGCAATATCATAGGCCGAGCCCTGAAAAGCCCAGAACTTAACCCAAGGCACAAAGAAAAAGACAATCAACCCAAGGGCACACCAGTTCACCGGCTTATTCCAGGCAGCATTCTGCTCAGGCGCCACACCCGTCACAGGATTCTCCTCTTTCGCGACTGCATCAGGGAAAGTAGTCTCCTCACCGCAGCCCAGACACTCGGCATGGGCAATCTTATGACCAAAGCCACAACTCTCACATACATAATCCATGGTTTCTCCTCTCTCTGTTGTCATCAGTTCTTCTCCGCGTCATTATTAGTAGCCAGACCATTCTCCTCTGGCCCATCAGTACATTCCCCAACCAACTCTTCTTCCAGGACAAGCCGAGCAATCTCTTCTTCTTGCGCAGCATCACTAACAACGTGCTCATGCCAATGGTTGTTCAAGGCCGATTGCACATAGATTGGATAGCCAATCCCGAAAAACATAGCCCAAAGCAGGGCAACTCCAGGACCGATCAGATCAGTAGAGCCATCTGCCTTCTGCATTAATTTGATGCGATTAGCCGTGTTGTAGAGGGAGACCAGATTAAAAATAGGCACGAACATGGCGCATACAGCCATCCCGGGACTTAAATCCTGCGAGCTATCATGCTTCTGCACCTCATTATTAATCTTGTAATACCAAACCAGGTTATAGATCCCCAAGGTCAGAAATGCGTATAAAATGACCAGCCCAGGATTCCTCTTCTTGCCCATAAACATCTCTTCCATAAAACTCTCCTCAAGTAGATAGTATCTTTGCCGGAAAACTAGCTCCCAGCGCCCATACACAACAAGACGCCAGCCCAGACAAAATTTTCCTTTTTATTTTTTTTACTTGGCATAAATAAATGCTGAGCCTTCCAACGGAGCCTCGGTAGTGAAGACGGCAAGCTCTGCCATCAGGTCAAATTTATCAGGAAGTTCCATTATTTCCGTAACCTCACCAAGTACACCTGCGGCCTTATGCAAACCAACAAGGGCTTGGGCTGTGACACTCTCCATAAAAGTGCTGTCCTTAACTGCTCCAGCCAGGATCACCTTAATTGTCTCCCCCTTCAGGCTAGAGAGAACCTCACTCACTGCGCCCCACTCTCCCTGCAAAGCAGCATCAATCAGGTTATAGGCCATAATGGACTTGCCTGCTCCGGCAGTAGCCAGATCAGCCAATTTTTCATAAGGCTGCAGATCCATAACATCCATGCGCTGCTTGAACAGCCCCCGGTAGATCATATCCAGACTGGTAACCATGGCCACGGCAGGATCCATCCGGTTTACGGAAAACTTAAGATAGCTGTTGCGAGGAAAAACAATGTCTTTGAACTCAACATAACCATTCCCCCTGCCAGAGGCTGGCGGGCCGATCAAAAAGGCGTATTCGATCTTATTTCCCACGTGAACGGGCTGAACCCGCTGGCCATTAAGCTCAGAGACATCACTTTCCAGCGTGACCAGATACCAGGCCCGGGCAATATTTTCCAAGCGCACCGTGGCAACAATCTTATTACCACCATCAGCATAACCACTTACCAATCCCTGTAGACGAATGGGAGAGTTTGGGTCAGGCAAAGGCTGAACAAAGTGCGGAGCCTTAAAATCACCAACCCTGAAGGCATGGGCAAGGCGTACCCCACCCATGAATTGGCCCAAAATAGACCTGTCCTGCATAACGTTGGAAAGGACATAGGTCCCGGGTGGCAACTCTTCTGTGACCTCAATGCGGTAGGCCTTGCCCTCATCCACCTTGGAGACCGCAACCTTAAAATGATCACCTGTTGCTATGTAATTGCCATGGAGATATTCTATCCTGGTCCATGGGGCACCCGGCAGTATCGGCACCTCCTTTACATCCTGGCGCATGATCCGGCTCACTGCCAAGTTATCAGCATGGAGCGGTTTGCTGCCCAACGGCGGAATAAAGATAAAAGAAGGTTTATTGTCAGCAACCACTACCATAGACTGTCCCTTATCAATGGTGGTGGTGATATTATGCATCTGTCCCTGTACACCTTTTTGCGTCTGCGCCACCTGCTGCGGTGGCTGTCCATCTTCGACAAGGAACAAGGTCTTCTCTGCCACCAATGGTACTAATACTTTGTCCTGTAAGGCCACGGAACGGTTCTCGGCCACGGTCAAGGTTAGCTCGTCTGACCAGAAGCCCTCCTTAGCAAAAATAAGCTCTATTTTACCCTGGAAAAAAGGGAGCTCAAAATAGCCATCACTATCGGACTGCACCTTCCCCTTGATATGGTGATGAGCGATTTCTACCCCAGGCAAAGGTTCACCTAGGAGTGACATTACCCGCCCAAACAGAACCTTCCGTTCAGCTGCCTTTTGCTGCCGGGCAAATAATGTTGCTGCTGGCGGACAGGCATCAGCCAGCGCCTGTGAGCTTCACCCCGGGCCATTGTTGCCTGATAATTTGGGGAGGCAGGCTGATGAACCTCATTCCCCAGGATATCCTTCTGCTCAGTGATGGTGCTGACATGTACTACAGTTCGGTTGGCATGCCTGCTCTTCATCTTTACCTGTGGTGTATCATGGTACCGTACAGGCACCTCATACATTTTGCTGAACCAATCTCCAGCAGGGCCAAGCCCCCGTAATTCCAAGGTCAAGGTCAGGGGAGTTTCCCCATGCCAGCTCAGGATAAATTCATTAAAAATTGAGCCAACATCCACCTGTTTCATCTCGCCTGGGTTCAGGTCTCCCAGCTGAACAGTCAAATCATTATCCACATAATCTGAGCCATCCACCAACAAGGAAAGCCCCTGCAACCTACCGGAACTTTTATTCTTGACGATTGGACTGAGCAAATATGATAGCCCAGTGGCCATATCCTGACTCCAGCTGATCTCCTCAGCTACTTCCAGCTGAATGCCATCCTCCTGCGCCTGCCCAGCTAATGGCCTGGCCAACATGACAAGCAGCACAATCATAAACCAGTTTCTTTGCCCCATGATTCCTCCCTTCACAATGACCGGGGAGGCCACAGCCTCCCCAGTTTTAGATTATCCTA
>JAOZSN010000091.1 GCA_029939635.1 Deltaproteobacteria bacterium | reverse complement strand
GATTTAATCACATTAAATCACGCAGTTACTCTTGCTAGGACAGACACTAGTTAAGTCCCGTGGCTTTCCGTCCCTGCCTCACGACAGGTTTGACATGATAACAACTAGTAACAGCAACAGTTACCACCTGAAAGTCGTTAGGTCAACAGAAAAATGAGGAGCCATTCACACCAGAAAACACGCAGGCAATCACAAGAAATAAGCTGCTGATAAACAAATGCCGTAAGCATACATCGGCCATAAAACAAATATTTACAATGATTGCAAGACACTAAGAACAACAGCAAGCCTATTCGCTAGTAGACGGTGACGAGACAACAAATAAACGAGTTGCCCTAGCTGTATTTATTTGTTACTAAAATACACTTATCAATTAATTTTCAGCCAATCACACTGGATAAAAAAATGAACAAGAATATTATAATAACAGGTGCAGCCACACTAACTCTGCTGATTGCGAGCCAAGCCCAGGCTTATACAGCGCGCAGTGAAGTGAGCATGAGCTTTGATTCTGACCTAGTTACGGTAAACGATATATTCGCTAATGGCGCCACCCTTAGCTGGCTTACCACGGCTCCGACCCAAACCACCCTCTCCTCAGAGATGGAGTATACTGGCTCAGGGGAAGATTTGTTTACAGATGACAGCTGGCAAGGGACATTCACTGTCAGTCAAGACACCCTGGTACGTGTGGATCCGTTCTCATACAGCTTTGCCATGATCACCTCAGATGGCTTTGATGACTCCCTGACGGTTGGAAGTTATGTCAATTTCGCATTTTTGGATGCACACAATATCAACAACGCCTTCTCGCACCAAATGCTCCAACAAGATGATGCCCTGAAGGGAGGAGGAGATCTCTCCTTTACCCAAATCTATGTACCTGCCAATACCCTGATCCAATTCAGTGCGACGGTTGGCATTGACATGGCTGCTGCCACGACCCACACCCCCATCCCGGCAGCAGCCTGGCTCTTAGGCAGCGGCCTGCTTGGTATTATTGGCATGAGCAAGAAACAACAAATAAAAGCAAGACGGGACTAACAGGATTTACAGGATAAAAACAAAAAAATTCTTTTGCCAAATCCTGCTGTTATCCGATTAATCCCGTTAAACATGTTTTTTCTTTGTTGTTACTTTCCATTGAAGACCCTGGATCCCCGCCTTCGCGGGGATGACTCCGCCGGACAAGCTCCCTCAATTCCCGAAAGCAGCGGCAAAATCGGCCAGGGACACTCTGGGCTGGCCAGCACTCTTCCTGCCTATCTGGTTGCGAAGATCAAGAGCATCAACATCATTATCGCTATCATAGTCTGGACTATTGGGCCATACGACAAATTGGCCATTATCAGTGGTTTGCCCATAGGTAATGGTCACAGGGGTAGCAGCATGACAATCTGCCTTGTCCTGCCACCAGGAGGAGAGATATTCTGTTGAACTGGTGTGGAGATAGACCTCACCTACCGGAACCTTGGCAAGGGAAAAAGTACCATCGCTGCCACTGATGGCCTTGGCAACTATGCTTTGCTCATCGCAGGGATCACTATAGACAGAGAGGGCAAGACCACTGAGCGAGGTACCATCTGCCAACTGCACTTGGCCAGAAAGACTGCCACTTTCCACCAGCTGAAAACTTATATTTTCGGTAATTGCCCCGGCACTTACCTCCACCCCGTCTGCCCAGTTACACCATGGCGTGCCGCCTGCAGCAGTTGTCCACCATTGGCCGACATAATTCTCATGCCAGACAATGACGTACTTACTACCCGGCAGCAGGCTGTCAAGCTGATAGCGTCCCATACTGTCGGTAATAGCCGCTGCGATATAACCGCCACATTGCTCACCGTAGACATAGACCCAGACATATTGCATGGGGTGGCCGGTTGGGCTGGTAACATAGCCAGAGATAGAACCAAACTCTGTCTTGCTCAGGGTAAAGTCGATGTCACTGGTCACCTCGCCAGATTCAACCAGCACTGGTACGGCATCAACACATTGCTCGGCAATGGGTTCTTCGCCATGCCACCACTTACTATCCTCTTCTCCAAAGGAGTTGGCATAGAGATATACCTGGCCTATGGGCAAACCATCCTTGCGATAAAAACCATCCTCATGCCTGTAGGCCGTGCCGAAGGAACTGCCCTTATCACAGGGATCTGCATAAAATTCCACCTGGACATGTTCATATAATGGCTCACCATTGCTATCCGTCACTGTACCCTGAACCGAGCCAGGGGCCATGATAGCCAGATCAATGTTCCTGACAACATCACCATCCTCAACGGTAATTGCCGAAGCAAGGTTGCAGTTTTTTGTACCTTGCTCGGCAGAGTCAAGCCAATATACCCTTTCACCACCACTGGCCCTGGCATAATAATTCCCGGCAGCCACATTGGCGAACGTAAAACCACCATTACCAGCACTCATGGTAACGATGGCACCAGAACTATCACAGGCCTGGGGGTAAAGCCAGACAGCCAGGTTCGCCAGGGGCTCATTACTCTCCCGGTCGGTTACTGTTCCTGATATTGAACCAACACCCAGCAATAAATCAATCCCGGTGGTGGTCTCTTCACGACTGACCTGGACTGCGGCAGAGGAATCAAGACACTCATCAACCACCTGACCATTTGCCGCCAGCCACCACATCTTGCCAGCGCTGGATATCTTCATAAAATAATCACCCACCGGGATACCAAGCTGCGAGAATTCACCGGAACCATCAGAAAACACAGTGGTAAGCTGACTATTATTGCATTGGTGCCGGTGCAGGGTAATAGTAGCACCCTCTACCGGGCCGCTGCTGTTACGCACTGAGCCGGAAAAACCGCCACCATATTCCAACTGAAAATTTATGCCAGAGGAAAGCTGATCATCCACCACCTCTATTGCTAGCGAATCACGCCAGTTCTCCACCCCATCATAATGCTGGCCAACCAGGTAGGAAGTTGCAGGATCATGGATGGTCTTGGCATAGCAGGTTCCAGCGCTGAGCCCATTGACCGTATAGCTACCATCATTGGCGACGTCCACTGTAGCCAAGGTGGGTGGCCCACTGGCATACCTGGATACCATCACCCTGATCTGCTCACCACTGCCAGGATAGGAAACTGTGCCAGAAATAGAGCCCGCAGCCAAAGCCTGCTGGCCGGGCAAGGAATAGAGCGCAACAAAAACAAGAATTAACAAGTACCGTACTGATTGCATAAAATTTCCTCACATCTTAAAAATTACTGGTTGCCAAACTCAGCAGCGAACAGGGCGATATTTGCTTGCCCTGTTCTGCTGGCGGCCTGGAGATCAAGGCCATCCACATCGCCATCATCATCACTATCTGCTGATTCAAGATTAAAATTAATATCTGCAGTTACCAGGCCATGCTCAACAGACACTGGTTGGGCACCTTCACATATTGCCGGCGTACCCCACCATTGATTTTCCTCTGCATTCCTATAGGCCTGGATATAGGCATTACCAGTGGGAATATAATCAATTCGATAGGAACCGTCAGGAGCGCTCACAGAATAGCCCAGAACATCCATACCGCAGGGTGCACCATAGGCATAGACAATAACTCCCGCAAGGGGCTGGCCATTTCTCAAGACAGTTCCACTTATCATTCCAGCAGTGCTGATTTTAAAATCTATATTTTCAGAGGTGTTGCCAATTATTATAGGAAGAACATTGGATCTGTCGCAAAAATAATCGCCATCTTCCCACCATTGCAAGGTGTAGCCAGCTTTATAGGCCATGATGTATGGCCCCTGGCCAGCAACGGCCAAAGGTAAACGAGGAATTTCATACACCCCATTCTCATCAGTGGTTGTAGGGGTTATTTTCCCATTACCACAGTAACCGGCATAGGGATAAACAGAAGCACTGGCCAACGGTTCATCGTTCTGGTCGTAGACAACACCCGTTGCTTTACCGCCTTGTTGCAGGGTGAAATCTAAGTCTGCAAAATCTTCCCCAGATTCGATAACAACTGGTGCAGCCTGTGAACAATTAACCGTACCCCCAGTGCTATTCCAGTGAATACGAGGCATGGTATCGTCTTCGGTGGTCAGGGCTGTAATGTAATAGGTACCAGGAGCAAGAATATTGGATGAGAAAGAGCCATAATCAGGAAGATTATCAAAATTGGCGATCCATTCACCTGAATAACATCTGCCGGTATGGATGTGAAGCTGGACGTGTTTATCATATGGAGCACCATCAAAATTAATGGTGCCAGAAACGGTTATCCCTGTTTCAGCCAATACAAAATCGATCCCGGTGGTAATAACAGCCCCCTCAACGCTAACCGGGTCAGCACCACTGCAATCAAAGTTACCGTCGCCGTTGTTCCACCATTCATTCTGCTCATCGCCGCGATTCTTTGTTCTAATATATACCGTTCCTGCCGCCAGGCCATTTTTAAAGAAAACACCTTCACTATCGGTATGGCAGCTGCCAAGGGATGAGGCACTGCTAAAATCACATTTGTTCCGGAAAAAGTCCAACTGCATATGTGGTATGGGGTTGTTATTAACATCTGTCACCAAACCGCTGACAGCACCCCAGTGGGGTTTAGCCAGATTCATGTTCAACCCTGCCAGGGTCTCACCATTTGCAACGTCTAGAACAACGGCATCACTACATTCTTCCGAGCCAGTAGCTTCACCATTATACCAAACAGGAGTATAGCCTATCCCCCGCCAAACTATGAGGTATAGATTTTGATCAAAATAATCAAGTTCATCAAAAACAAAGGTACCGGTGCTATTTGTTTCCACCCCACCAGCATGGGAGAGAGTATTACATTGTTCCCGAACTACTGATACCCTAATCCCTGCAATGGGGTCCCCTTGCAGATCACTGATCACCCCAGTGAGGGTACCAATTGCCTTGGCCTGGGTAGGCAGAAGAAAAGAAATGGTCAGCAGGGCAAAAGATATAATTTGCACTATTCTTGTCATTGTAAGTCCGTTTTTATTTATAAAAAATCCACAAAATCCAACTTTGCTATTTCGTCAGCAAACTCGCTGCTACTTCCTAGCACAGGGATTTTAATTACCAAAGCTCTTAGCAAAGTCGGCCAGATCTCCACCAGCAAAGGCGCCAACAAACTCAACCAAATCAAGGCCATCCACATCCCGGTCTAGATCAAGACCAAAATTAAAAAAGGCCTTACTTGCAGCATCCACTGGGTTGGTTGCGGCTCGAAATTCAACCAGGTTTATGAAGCCATCATTATCAGGATCAGCCCAGGCGTCATCGTTGTCATCCGGGTCAAAGCCATATTGGTTTTCCCAGTCATCTGCCATGCCATCCTCATCATTATCAGCCATTTCCGGTAAGGTGATAAAGTCCAACCATGCCCTATCGGCCCCGGTAAACCCAGAATCATCTTTACTGTACTGCCACTGTAAATGGTGCATACCTGCAGCCAGGGTGTAGACAGCCGGGGCATAATCAATGATGCCAGACCACTCATCCTGCACAACACCATCAATAGAAAAGGCTAAACTGTCGCCAGGGGTAGATTCCAGGGCAAACCAAAAGCTCACCTCCCCTCCCTCGGAATAGACATGTATCTCCAGGGAACTTTGTTGATTGTCATTTAACAGGGGTGATATGGCTGAGTAGAGCCCAGCAAAGGGTTTTTCGGCAGAAATATCCCACCGAGTGCCTGTTGTTGAAAACCAGGGAAATACCGTAAAATCAGCTGATTCAAAATTTTCTGTGCTGGTCAATAAACGGAAGGCCAGGGAGGAGATGAGATGCTCGTCTGATGTATACTCCCGCCATTGCGGGTCAGCAGATGACGGGTTGAGGGAATGGGGAGCAGCGCCGAAAAAATTTGCCAGTTTTGGGTCATCTTGTTTAAAAAAATCATCACTTTCAGACCACTTGCAAAAACTCCACCAGGGGGAGCCACCACTACTACCACTTTCATTTTCGATTTTCAGACCCAGCCAATACGTTACCCCAGCCTCAAGGTGGACATTTTCAGCCAGAGCAAAAGAATACAAATCTTTGCCATCCGCAATCAGGGTGCGCATAAGCTTTGTGGCAATACCTGTGGCAATGGGCTGGGCAATAGAATCAGGATGGCCATCGACATCATGGAAAAAATAGTAGCGTACAGTTTGCTCCTGGCTGGGGTGAAAACTAAATGAGGCCCAAAACTGGATGCCTGAAATCATGGCATCTGTGGTCAGGCTAAAATCATCAGCCTGGACATAATTATGGATCGTCAGAGCATTTAAGGCGGTGTAATCACCCATGTCATACACAACAACCCCTGCTCTGGCAGTGGAGTTATGAATTGCCAGACAAAAAAGACTCACGATGAGGTATCGTACTATTTTCATTTATTTTACCACGTAACGGTTAATATTTTTTCCATACTCCCTGCAGTCAGGACTAACGCAGATGTAATGAATTAATATAAAAGGCCCGCCCAAAACGACCATCAGCAGCTAACTCGTCCGGGTCTGGGGTAATATCAGCCATATCCAGGCTTAATGGCGAGAGCAGGGCAAGATCAGCCAATAAGGCCTGGGCCACAACCTGCACTGCGGTTGAAGCTGTACCAGAAACATCGACAAAGGTATTAGCGGCAAGAGGGGCGGTTTTGGCATTGATGGTATCGTCAAAACAATCCTGAGGGGTGGCATAATTAATGGTCACCGTTAACTCTGGCATGGCCCCTTTTATAAGCGGGGTTCCGGCCAGGGTAAAGACCAACTCAGCGCCGTTGTAATAGCGGGTCTCAACACTACCAGCAAAAAACCAATCCTGGCCTTCAACGTCAGCGCCTAAGCTCAGCAGGCCATAGCTGAGACGAAGATCACTTTCAGCAAACCCTCCAGCCTGCAAGGCAGCCTTGGTTTGGCTAAAACCCTGGATGGCCTGAGAAATATGGCCCGCCCCCAGAGATTGTTCATTAATTGCCGTGCCGTCAGAAAGCGGAGGGCCAGGGTAATCTGGGGATGATATATAATAGGTGGCATTGCCATAGGAGACGGGTAATGGCCCGGCAAAACAGGGGGCGTAGGTAGCAGGGATATCATGTCCAAAATTTTCTGGTTCAACCCCATCACCATTACTGTTCCAGGTGACAAAACCCTCATTATCACCGTCCAAACCTTGAAAGGTCATCCCGTTGACCTTTTTACTACATTCAGCACCAATAAGTTCATAGCCCGAAGAACAACTACCCAAGGGCTGACAGGTGCCATCACCGCCATTATGCTCACCTGAACCACAAACCACAGGGGTCACAGTAGCAAAGTCCAGGGCAAACATGGCCACCACACTGGCCACTGGCGGTTTGGACTGGCCAACCAACAAGGCCAGATCAAGACCATCCACATCACTGTCCTTATTAATGTCGCCAGAAAACTGCAGGGTAAAATTAATGGGGCCTTCACTGTCACCAGGGGCAATAGATATAAGGGTTGCAGCATTACCATCTGTCACGCCAAGGCCATCGGCTGTCCACCAGACCGGAACAAAACCTACAGGCGGAGTGGCCAGCAGGCTTATATCACCGGCAGGCAGACCACTCAGCTCAAAAGAGCCATCAGCAATGGTGTATTGCCCCTCGGGGATCCAGTAACCATGGGGGTAGAGACCAAAATAGGGATAGAGCGCAGTATGACCAATTTCCTCAGCGCTGAAAGAGAGGACAGAGCCATTAATTTCACCGGCCAAGGGTAGCACCATATCAATACCATTAATAGAGCCATTGACAGGTAGATCAAGGGAGGCAGCACCCTGGCAACGCCGGGCTCCATCAATGGTGTCATAATAGGTGGCTAGGTAATCATGCCAGCTATTGGCAGTGGTGCTGATATATATCTCACCCTCTGGCAAATGAGCCAAACTAAAGTAACCAGTCGGCCAGGAATCACTACCCGCAACAACACTACCTAAATATTCCCCGTTACAGGGATCATTAAGATAGGCATATACCGTGACATCCGCTGTTATGGTGGTGGTCTTGCTGGCATCGGTAAAAAGGGTGCCGAAAATAGTCCCCGTACTCGTGGTAACTGAACCATTACGCAGGGCTATACCATAGGCATTGCGGGTAGCATCATATCTATACTGATGACCATTACGGGAGATGTAAATCCAGCCTTCCTCTCGATCCAGACTTTCTTCCCGGTAGAAACTGGCAATGAGATGCGAAAAGGGGATCTGGTTTAATTGTTCATCGCTCAGGCCCCCGCCATTTTCATTATAGCTGGGTAGACCCAACTCGGCATAATAGAGGTGGCCAAATTCTGAGCTGGTATCATTATAGGCCGTACTGAAGGTGGAGCCAGTACTGGGAAGACGCCAGGAGGTAGTACCCCAATCAACAAGATAATTGTCATTAATATCATAGATCAACTCAGCAGCAAGACCAGCAGCCCACTCCTGCAATGCAGCTCGACTGGCCACGGCATGGGTATAATCTAACCAGATGACAGAATTGCCATTATTATCATCATCCCAGATGAGATTATACCGGGTTGCATCTCCTGGTAGCTGGGCCGTGCCAATGACGGTTAACTGGGCCTGGGCGGCAACAGAAAAAAGGAGCGCCACCAGAGTCAGAGCAATAACTAGACATTTTCTTATCATAAGGATTTAGCCTTTATTTTTTTTCAGAGCTACCTTTACAGACTACAGGCCATAACCGGCAGCCAGCAGGACGAGATCTTCTGCATTTATTCCTTGCCTGCTTTGATTCCAGAGGTCATAACCATCCACATCCTGGTCATCATCAGAATCTGCAACAAAGGCAGGCTCTACTATTCCGGTAATAATCAAAGAAGGGGCCAGGGAAAAATCAGAACTGGAGATCGCACCATTGCGACCCTGAACCGCAAGAATATTTTCACCCTTATTAATAAGGTCAAGGTGATCAGCTAGGTCATAGACCACTGGAGTTCCAGCCTCATGCCCTTCACTGGCAGGTTCACTGAAACCAGGCTCGCCGCTAACATTGGCCCGGGCGATCTCGACACCGTTAAGATAGGCGACAAAGCCATCATCATAATCAATGGTCAGGGCCATGGCGCTGGCTACGGCAAAATTTCCAGTGAAGCTCTTCCGGCAATAGAGACTGACATAATTACCAGCCATATCCAGGACAGTGGCATCGTCATTATCTCCGTAACCAAAGCCAGAAGGGCCGGCAAGCCAGCTGGTATCATTAAAATCTAAATCGCGCCAGCTGGCGGGTGGTTCAACTGTGCCAGGAAAATAACGCCACAAATCTCCCAGCTCCACAACGGGAATCTCAATGGGGGTGGAACCAGCAGGCAAGGTGGTTGCCAGCACGGTTTCGGCATGCGCTGAAATATTACCGGCCATATCACGGCTGGCAATGGTGTAACTGTAGCTCGTCTCAACCTGCAGGCCACCATCATTATATAAAAGCTCATTGCTTCTGGGCCGAGAAATCTCCTGGCCATCACGATAAACGATGTAACCGGCCATCACCTGATTATCAGTAGACTCCTGCCACTGCAGACGAATCTCCAATTCAGAAACAGCCTGGGCTGTCAGGCCTGTTGGTACAGATGGTGGCTCATTATCAGGCTCAACATTAAAGGAGTTGAGATGGTCAATAATTGCCTGACTGAAGGGGCCATGTATCTCGCTATTGGCCAGGGCGTTAGGGTGGGAGTCGCTGCTGCCATTCTCATACTCATCCCTTAGGTAATTATCATCTCCGGTTGCATGACCCCAATAATCAAAGATCCGGATATTGGGGTATGTCTCCCCCTCTACCTCGGTCAGCCACTCATCCCTCACCCAATCAACAAACTCACGAGCCCGGGCCGCATTTGCTTCATTTGTTGCACTCTCCCGGCGGGGCACCAGGGTCCAGGCGATGAATATAGTGTTAGGGTATTTAGCAAACTCGGCGCGCAAGGCCCGGTATTGACGCTTATAGTTTTCCACTGTCTTCCGGGCCGAAGAGACCGAGGGTGTACTTTCTGCCCCAACATCGGCGCCAGGATAACAATGCTTAAAGACGATGACATTATACTGGCTGGCCAGACCATCCAGACATTCCATATTGGGATTGCCGGGTTGGCAGGCAGGCTGCCGTTCATTACTTTCCCCATCTACCGTCACCCAGAGATTCCAGTAATCATAGGGGTAGTTATTCCACGGGTAGCCATTGGTGGGGTAATTGACCTCGCTGATGGCAAAGGAGGTGCCGTGTTCTTCGTTATACTCAGCAAACCTGGCAGGCACCCCGGCATTATAAAGATTACGCCCAGTGGAGTGGTGGAGGAAGATGACTCTTTCATTACCCTCGGCAGCAGAGACCTGATCAGCAAGGAATGCAATGGAAAGTATCATGGCAACAATTAAAAATCGAGAAACAGACAGCATGAAAAAACTCCGTGAAAAATTTGATCAATTACCAGGTTAGTAGCCTCAGGCACGTTGGCAATATACCAGCCCTAATACCCAACAAAATTAATCACCATAACCACAATATCACCAATCTCACCATTGGCGTTATGCCTATTTGGACTAGCCGAATAGTTTGTTTTTTCAACATCTTACGAAAAAGGCAAAAACAGCTTGCCAATCTATATTTTGTTAGATATACAAACCTAAATATTGAAAATCCAGGCCAGCAAACACCACCCACCCCAAGGACCATTAACAGGCTAGGATAATCCGAAAAATAGGATATTTTCCCAAGAATCGGAAAACTAAACGCCAACCCTAAACGGTTTTCCTCGAAGGTTTTTTTCCTATTCCCCGCTTATTTGGTTTTATTTTACATTATTTTAACTGCTTACATAAAAAGCACACTCACGACCTGACATTTTTTGATTCCGGCACGGGCGATGCAGGTAAGCGCACAAGTTTGCCGGAAAAACAATATCCTTATTATCAGTAGTTTATCCGGCAAACTATTTTTTTTGGAGATGAAAATTATGAAACCCATCCTTAAATATGGCCTCACAAGCCTACTTGCTGCATCTTTAGTCGTACCATCAATGGTTGCCATGGCTGCTGATGTGCAAATTTATGCCACCGCTGATTATGATGACAGCCAGGTGACGGTGGAGATTTTGGCCAACATTACCGATGTTGCCGACGACAATAGTGATGCCCTGCTCAGTAGTGGGGTAAAACTCTTTTATAATGATGCAGAACTTTCCCTGGCTGATCTCGGTGTGGGAGTAAAAAATCCCACCAAGAATGAGACGGTCTGGTATTTCGGCGATGGGGTCAGCAATTACAGCTATCTAGAGCCAAACACCTCGGTAACCGGTGAGATTGTCTTTATGCTGGGCCGCATTGATTCAACAGAAACAGAACAAAGCGGTGTAAAGGGTGAGGGTGTGCTGCTAGGAACCGTAGTTTTCAGCAGAACCACCAGTGACAGCCCAGCCGACCCCGCTGCTCTTTTTGGCCTGGGAGTAACCCACGGCCATGAAGATGCCGACGGCGAAAATTTCGTCCAAAACGTCAAGTTCGTTGATTTTGCCGATCGCTCCGGAGCAGATCTGGATGGGGCTGTTAGCTTTGCGGCTGTTAGTTATGAGACAACTGCAATAGATAGCGATGGTGATGGTGTTGCGGACAATGCCGACAACTGTACCTTGGTTGCCAATGCTGACCAGAGAGATACGGATGGTGATGGATACGGTAATATTTGCGATCCAGATTTCAACGCAGATAACCGGACAGATTTTGCTGACCTCGCCCAACTTAAAAGTGTCTTCTTTACGACATCAAACCCAGATCAGGACTTAAACGGGGACAACAGGGTTGATTTTGAAGATCTTGCGATCCTCAAATCTTATTTTTTCAAATCACCTGGACCAAGTGGCCTGGTAGACTAATTTTTCATATAGAATGACATTCAACAATACTTTAGTTAAATATAAGAGGAAAATGATGAAAAAGACTATTTCTATATTGGCTTTAAGTTTTATTCTAGGTGGGGCACTTAATGCCCAAGCTGCATCAATCTCTCT
>JAOZSN010000090.1 GCA_029939635.1 Deltaproteobacteria bacterium | reverse complement strand
TCTGAGGCAAAAAGCTCAGCAAAACTCATTTCTTCTTCGGTTATGGTTGCGGTTTGTTCGTTAGCCATTAACAGTTCCTCGTTTCAATAAAAAAAAGATGGCTCAGCAAATGCATGAGCACAGTGATTAGACCAAGCCAGGTTATCTGACAGATCAAACAATATTATCCGAGCACAGGGGTCAGATAAAACTGTCCTTATACCAAGAGCAAACAGAAAAAAGCAACAGAAATAAGAGGGTTTGTCTTAAAACTACAGTTTCAAGTTGCCAGTTTCTGGTTTCCAGTTAACAACTCTGCGCTGTGCTGAAAATAATCTTGTAGAATCTGGTCGTGGTCAAAAGCCAGAGGGGGAAGTTCATCGGCATGGAAAACCTTAGCAAAAGCAGCATCATCACCGGCCTGCAAAATGCCATGGCCATCTCCGCAGAAAACTACAGAAATAGTGTGCAGTCGTGCATCACGGCTGGGATCAGAATAGGTATGAAACTGCCTGAGATGATGAACATCAAGGCTGGTTTCCTCCTTGGCCTCCCGTGCCGCCGCCGTCTCCAGACTCTCACCATAATCAACAAAACCGCCAGGCAAGGCCCAGCCATAGGGAGGATTTTTACGCTCGATGAGCACAATACCACCACCATACTCTATAATGATATCAACGGTGGGCACAGGATTGCGGTGAGTTTGGACAGTGGTATTACAATTTGGACATTTCATTAGGATAGTTGTCAGTTGCTGGTTGTCAGTTGCTGGTCGGTGCTTCACTCCTGTGAAGTGCTGAGAAAAAAACAACTCCCTAAAGTTACCGAGAAGGTCGTTAACTGGTAACCGACAACTGGCAACCGTCAACTGTAGTCAGCAGTTCAGCTATCTCCTGCCAACTGGCTACGGAAGGCAGGTTGTGACGCCCTTTATTCCATGGTTGCTCAAAGACCAAGGCATGGATACCGTCACAATGTAAGCGTTCACAGGTTTCAAACCGGTCGTCAACAAAATGGGACAGCCCCAGTTCCTTAATGTGCTTACCCTTGCCATCATGGTCGCCCATGGCCACCAAGGTGCTGGCGGCACAGGCATCCGCCCCCAGAGTTCTGTTCAACCAGGCACTGATGGCAGCAGAGTCAGGCCGCGCCGTTACAAAGGTAAGGGGAGCTATAGTTGCCATTTCCCTCAACACAGAGACAGCACCGGGCATAGGTTGCATCTTGCTGGCCAAAGGATCATCCAACAACCGTTTAAAAATTGCATCAATAATTCCCTGGTCAATGGTCAGGCATTCCTCCACCTGAAATTCAGTAATCTCCTCTGGTAGAACCTCAAGCTGATAGTCCTCTCGGGCCAGACGAATAAAGGCCTCCATGGTATCAACTACCACGCAGTCCAGATCAAAACCAATTGCAGAAGGATGAATAGACATAATAAAGGCATAGAAATAAAGAATGTAGAGAATGTAAAGAAATAAAGAAGAATGATTTTTTCTTTATTAAAATCACATCCATCCTCTTTATTTAGCTAACTTCTTTATTTCCTTACCTTCTACGTACAAATGCGCATATAATTTGCCTCAAAGCTTGACAAAATAGGGGGTTAGAGGCATATTCGCTGCTATCTTAAAATTACTATTGTTATTTAAACATATACCCGAGTGACACCGAATCATGAAGCTTCCCCCCTTACAAATTGGCCGTTTTGTCGCCCCTATTCCCCTTGTTTTAGGTGGAATGTCTGTTCGTGTTTCCACCTCTGCCCTGGCTGCGCCAGTGGCTGAGTGTGGTGGTATCGGTACCATTGGTGCCTCTGTGATCCCGCCCGAGGAAATCAAAGAGGAGATCCGCAAGGCAAAAGAAATGACCAAAGGTGTCATTTCTGCCAATATCATGTTTGCCATGACGCAATTCCATGAGTCAGTTATGGCCGCCATTGAAGCTGGGGTGGATATGATTGTCACCGGTGCTGGCTTTTCCCGTGATATTTTCAAAATCGGCAAAGAAACCAATACCCCCATTATCTCAATTGTCTCCTCTCCTGCCTTTGCCAGGCTGGCTGAAAAATTAGGAGCTGCGGCCATTGTTGTTGAGGCCAGTGAGGCAGGTGGTCATTTAGGCACCGATATTACCTTGCGTGAACTCTTCCCTGAGATCCGCAAGGTGGTGAAAAAAGTGCCACTCATTGCTGCCGGTGGTATCACTAATGGCTTTGAAATGGCTGAGATGATGGACAAGTATGGCGCTGACGCCGTCCAGGTAGCCACCCGGTTTGTGATGACCAAAGAATGCCCGGTGGATGATCGTTTCAAGCAAGCCATGCTGGAAGCAAAAAAAGAGGATGTGGTGCTTACCTCCTCACCTGTTGGCCTACCTGGGCGTGCCCTGAACACCCCCTTTGTACGGGCCTTAGCTGCAGGGGATGATCTCTCTACCAAAAAATGCCGCTTTAAATGTCTGAAGAAATGTGACCACCATTACTGCATTGCTGATCGCCTCCAAAAAGCCCTTGAAGGCAATTATGAAGAAGGGCTCTTCTTTTCAGGCGCGAATGTCTATAAGATGGACAGTATCCTCACCGTCCAAGAGGTCTTTGACCAATTCGTCAGCGAGGCGGAGTCGGTCTATAAAGAGAAATAGTAGAACAGCATACAATCGAATTGTACTACTACAGTCAGTAGATTGTATGATTGTTATTTTAAGGTTAACGAGTGCCAAAAAAAATATCCGAACCAGAGCCACGGATCATCTCTGTTGCCGACCATGGCATCACAGCAGACCGTCTTGACCCAGATGCCATAACCGTTATGAAACGGCTGCGGGAAGCGGGCTATACCGTCTACCTGGTGGGTGGTGGTGTGCGTGATCTCTATTTGGGCAAGGCACCCAAGGACTTTGATATCTCCACCAATGCCAGGCCAGGCCAGGTACGCAAGGTCTTCCGCAACAGCCGCACCATTGGGCGCCGTTTTCGCCTGGTGCAGGTCTTTTTTGGTCGCAACAAAATTATTGAGGTCTCTACCTTCCGCTGCCGCAGTGAGTTTGACCCAAAAGCTGGCAAGGACGAGGTACTGGCGGCCAACAATACCTTTGGTAGCCGCCGGGATGACGCCTTTCGTCGTGACCTCACCATTAACGGTCTGTTCTATGAACTGGCCGACCAGACCATCATTGATTATGTCGGCGGTGTCCAGGATCTGGATGATTCTGTGGTACGCATCATTGGTGAGCCGGAAATACGTATAACCCGTGACCCGGTACGCATGATGCGTGCTGTGCGCCATGCTGCCCGCAGTAATTTTACCATTGAACCTGCCACCCTGGCCGCCATCAAGGCCAATGTGGCCAGCCTGTCAGTCTGCCCTGTTTCCCGCATCCGTGATGAGCTTTTCAAGGATCTGCACGGCCTGGCCACCGCTGACTGGATGCGACTGGCCTCCTCCTGTGGTTTATTCCAAGTTTTATTACCCATGTATAGCACATGCGAGAAAGTGGTATTTGATGAGATTTTTGCCCTGATGAGCGTCAGTGACCGCTTGCAGGCCAAAAATATCCGCCTGCCGGATGATATCCTCCTGGCCCTGCTCTTCCTGCCCTGGGCGCAAGCCACCTACCCAGCTTTGCAAAAAAAGCTGAAAACGGGTGAGGCCTTCAACCTGTCCCGTGAGATACGAGGCACCTTATCCAAGGTTCTCAGTCATCTCGACATTAAACGGGCCGCCAAGGAACAGATCTCCACCCTCATGGCCTTACTTCCCATCTTCCAGCAGACCTCCGGTAAAGGCTGGCCTAAATGGTTTCAGCGCAAGAGCTATTTCAAGGATGGCCTGCTCTTTTTCTCCCTCTGGCAAGAGGCTACCGGCGGTGCTGCAGTGGACAGCTCATTACTTCCCCAACCCGCCACCCAGCCAGCTCCCCAACGCTCTGCGAGAAAAAAATCATCCAGCCGCCTGCGCGGCCCATCCTATGCAGCTAAAAAGCAGAAGGGTGGGGTGTTTGGCTTTCGAAAATAACCACAAAACAGCAGCAATCGAATGACGAACATACGAACTCCGAACATTGCTGCTGTTAGGCCGTCTTGTTCGGCTGTTCGTAGTTCGTCATTCGATTGGTAATTTTTTTCATCTGAGCTAGATAGTAAGATTTATGAACATCGCCCACCTTGAAAATAAGCATACCCACCAACTCATGGCCGAGGCCTTGGCTGTAAAACTAGCCAAGCGGCAGGATTCATTTTCCCTCTGTTCCATCATGAATGCCAAATCTGGACGCTGCTCGGAAGATTGCCGCTTCTGCACCCAATCGGCCCATTTCAATACAGAGAGTGCTGAGTATCCTTTAGTCTCTGAGCAAGAGGCCGTAGCTGCGGCGCGCCAGGCCAAGGATGATGGCGCTGGCCATTTCTCTCTGGTCACCAGTGGACGTGGCCCTTCAAACCAAGAGATTCCCCAACTCATTAACCTTGTCAAGGCCATTAGCCGTGAAGTAGACATCAAAATCTGCGGTTCTTTCGGTATTATGGATGTAGAGGACTTGACCAAGCTTCGTCAGGCAGGCATGGTACGCTACCACCACAATTTAGAAAGCTCTGCTGAATTTTTTCCAACCATCTGTACAAGCCATAGTTTCAGCAACCGCCAGGAAACCATTCGTGCCGCCCAACAGGCAGGGTTAGAGGTATGCAGTGGCGGCATCATCGGCCTGGGCGAGACAGAGGCGGATCGCATCTCCATGGCCAGGAGTCTAGCAGAACTGGGGGTGGACTCAGTGCCCCTCAATATCCTCATGCCTTTAGCTGGTACACCATTGGCCACGCAAGCAGCCCTCAGCACTACTGAAATTTTACGAGCCATTGCCATCATGCGCCTCATCCTGCCGGAAGTGCCTCTCCGCCTCGCAGCTGGTCGGGAGACAGCCTTAGGTGATTTCTTAAGCACTGCCTTCATGGCCGGAGCCGATGGTATGATGATTGGCGGTTATCTCACCCAGCGTGGGCGCAGTGCAACCAAGGATCAACTCTTCCGTAGACAGATGCAACAATTATGGACAGACTAAAATGGCTGACCAAACAACAGCAGAATAATAATCTTCGTGCTCTCCGTCCCCTCAGGCGCCTGGAAGATGGCCAAACCCTGCTGCCAGGAAGCAATAACCCTATTATTGATTTTTCTTCCAATGATTATCTGGCCCTGGCCTGCCACCCGGATGTCATTGCTGCCAGCGCCGAGACCTTAAGACGATATGGTGCCGGGGCTGGGGCGGCCCGCTTAATGAGTGGCGATCTTAATTTCCACCATGAGTTGGAAGAATCCATTGCCACTTACAAAAATAAAGAGGCGGCCCTGCTCTTTGGCAGTGGCTACCAAACCAACAGTACTGTTATTCCAGCCCTGGTTGGTCGCTCTGATGTTATCTTCAGTGATCGCCTCAACCATGCCTCCATTGTTGATGGCTGTCTGCTAGCCAGCAGCCGCCTATGCCGCTTTCGCCATAATGACCTGGATCATCTTGAAGAGTTGCTCAAAAAAAACAGAGGAACAGGCGAGGCCCTCATTGTGGTGGAATCCCTCTACTCCATGGATGGCGACATTGCCCCCCTCACCGAGCTGGTTGCCTTAAAGGAGAAATACAACTGTCTGCTCATGGTGGATGAAGCCCATGCCACCGGCCTCTTTGGCCCCTCCGGCAGTGGCCTGGTGGAGGAGATGGAGTGCAGCCCAGGTGTGGATCTCATCATGGGTACCTTTGGCAAGGCCCTGGGCAGCTTTGGGGCCTATATTGCTGCCGAGCAGAGCATGATCGACTTTCTCATCAACAGGGCACGTGGTTTTATTTACTCCACGGCCCTGCCCCCAGCCGTTATCGGTGCCAGCCTGGCTGCCATTTCACTCTGCCAAAGCAATAAAGCATTACGCCAGCAGTTATGGGATAAAGTCGCCTTCTTCACCAGCCAGCTAGCCAGCCACAATATTCCCTCCAGCAGCCCCAGCCAGATCATCCCCCTCCATATTGGCAAAAACGCTGAGGCCATGGCCATGGCCGACCAACTGCGCCAAAACAACGTCTTCGCCACCGCCATCCGACCTCCCACCGTACCAGAAAACTCCGCCCGCCTACGCTTCTCCGTCACCCGGCACCAAAGCTATGCTGAGCTTGAAAAAACAGCTGAACTCATCGGCGCATTCTCTATTCTTCCTTGACTTCTGCCGCCCTAAAGTAGGAAACTACCTAGAGTCGCTCCGTCCTTCCAGACAAAATCAATTTGTACGGTCCAGAGCATGCACAACAATCGATATACATTATTACAAGAGAACCATAAGTGGCCAACCATTGCCCTGCTGCTCACCATAGCCAGTGGTATATTGTTCGCCTGGTGGATGGTAGACCAGGCCGAGAAAGAGACGCGCCACGAGCTCTTGCAACAGGCACGGCTGGTGGCCAAATCGATAAATATTAAACAGATACAAGAGCTTTCCGGCACAAAGGCTGACCTGCATGATACCGGCTATCTTCAACTTAAAAAACAACTCGCCCGTGCCAGGCAGCTTAACCCTAATTGCAAATTTCTTTATATCATGGGGCAACGAGTAGGCGGTGAGGTCTTTTTCTTTGTCGACTCCCTGCCCACAAATTCCGAAAATTATACAGCACCAGGCCAGATATACTCTGAGGTTTCGCCTGCCTACCTACAGGCCTTTGAGACCAGGCAGGAAACCGTTGTTGGACCCATTACTGACCGCTGGGGCATATTGATCACAGCCCTGGTTCCCATTGGTGACCCGAAAACCGATGAAGTGGTCGCCATGTTGGGTATGGATATTGGCAATAGCAGCTGGAAATGGAATATCCTGGCCAAATCTGCCCTCCCAGTGGGACTCGTGCTGGCCCTGCTCTTTATCCTGATGGCAGGGCTGGTCGCAAGCATCTCGCAACCAAAGTCTTCAACCAAACCAATAATGTATCGTTTGTTACTGCCGTTGACCGCAATACTGGTTCTGCTGGTGGCAGGATTTACGGCAATCGTGCTCAGTGTCCAGCAACGTCATTTCACCCAGGACAACCAACAGATATTGCACGAAGCCTCCGCCCACCTGGCCAACAGGTTGGCGGATCAGGCCACCACATTAGCCACCCTCGGCCTACTTTTTACCGACAACACTGCGATGCAGCAGGCATTACAAGGCGGCGACCGCCACCGCCTCCTGACGGCCTACCAATCAACCTTTGCCCAACTCCGTGATGTACACGCCATCACCCACTTCTACTTCCACCTGCCGGATCGGGTGAATCTGCTCCGCCTCCACAATCCTGAAAAACATGGTGACCTAATTAACCGCTTCACCATGCTAGAGGCAGAACGCACCGGCCAGGTGGCGGCTGGTATAGAGCTGGGCCCGCTGGGAACCTTTACCCTCAGATCAGTGCAACCACTCTTTGCAGCAGGGAAACTCATTGGCTATCTGGAACTAGGCAAAGAGATAGAAGATCTCCTCACAACTATCCATGACGAACATAATGTTGAGCTCTTTGTGTCCATTTATAAAACCGCCCTCCAGCGCTCACAATGGGAGACAGGTATGGCCATGTTGGGTCGTGAGGCCAACTGGGGGAATTTTGCCGAAAAAGTTATCATATACTCCTCCTTTTCCCACTTCCCCACGGCATGTGCGCGTTTCATTGCTGAGGAAGAGCATAGCCATTATTCCATCAGCCCGGAAGTAAAGTTCAATAATGCCACCTGGCGCGTCCTGGTAAGCCCCCTCACCGATGTTTCCGGTGCAGAGGTGGGCGATCTGGTTATTCTCAACAACGTCAGTGCGGCAAAAGCATCCTTTGCCAGATTGCTGGTAATAAATTTTTCACTGGGGCTTGTCCTGCTCACAGCATTACTCGGTTCTCTCTTTATCCTGTTACGTCGCACGGATCTGAATATCCGCCAACAGCAAGAGCTATTGCGTCAAAACCAAGACTTCAGCCAAAGCATAATTAACACGGCCCAGGTCATTATTATTGTCCTCGACACTGAGGGCAGAATTGTTAACTTCAACCCGTTTATGGAAGAGGTAAGCGGCTACTCACTGGCAGAGGTCAAGGGTAAGGACTGGATTGCCACCATGGTGCCAAAGCGAGATTCTTTACGGATACGCCACCTGTTCAAACAGGCCATGAGCGGTATTCAAACTAAAGGGAATAGGAACACCATTCGCAGTAAGGCTGGGCACGATATCTCCGTCGAATGGTACGATAAAACCCTCATGGCTGAGGATGGAACCCTTACCGGCCTACTGGCAACCGGTATTCTTCTGCACCCTGGGGCTCCCGAGGAAACACATTTTGATAACAAATAGTCACCCCCTTGTGATATACTTTTCCCTATGCCTCTCTCCTCTGGACATTATTGCCCTGTCCGTCTGATTCGTGCAGTAAGTACGGCTCTGCTCCTTGCCCTGCTGCTGGTGCTACACCCTGCCCACGGCCTCGCGAAGAACCGTACCAACCTGCTTACTGCCCACAGTGCCTTTATCTTTAACTTTCTCCTGTTTACCGAATGGCCGCCCAGCACCTTCAGTAATAGCAAACAACCTCTGCAAATTTGCATTATTGGCAACCAGCCCCTGACCAGAAAATTCCAGAAACTTATTAAAAAACGCCCAAACTTTGCCCACCCTCTGCAGATTATATCGTTACCTGCTTCGGCAGATAGCGCTGAAATCCAGTCCTGCCATCTCATCTATATTGACCATTCCCAGCAGCATGCTATTGCTGACATTCTCAGCAAAACCTCTGGCCACGCTATTCTAACCGTCAGTAATATCACCTCATTCTGCCAGCGCGGTGGCATGATCCACCTCATCCGCCGAGGCAACAAGTTTATTTTCAATATTAATCGCCAGACCGGTAAGGAAAATGGCCTGAAGTTTCGATCCCAGCTCTTACGCTATACCCAGCCCATACCGCCATAAAAATGGGCGACCAAGGCAGCACAACAACTATAAATCAACAAGCAGAACGTCGAGTTAAAAATGAAATAAACCTATGAGCACTTCAGCACAAAAAAAACTGGCCAGGGTCGCTTTATTGTCAACCATGATGGCAAGTATACTTGCACCCGTCGCTCTGGCTCAGCAAAGCACAGCAGCTGACAGCCTGGACGCCTCTGTCTTTGACCTCTCCTTAGAAGAGTTGCTACAACTGGAGATTATACCTTCTACCACCCTCACCGTCACGGATCTACGCCACTCTCCTGCGGCCAGCACCATCATCAGCCAGGAAATGCTTGTCAGCAGCGGCGCACGCAGCCTTGATGAGGCCCTGGAAATATATGTCCCCAATATGCAATTCATGCGTAACCACCATGGCGCTGCTGCCATGGGCGTACGAACTATACTCTCCAGCACTAATAACAAGGTACTCTTGCTGGTTAATGGCCGGGTGATCAATCACCGCCTTCAGCAAGGTGCCTTTAGTGAACGAGACCTGCCCACCCTAGGCGACATCCACCATATTGATGTCATCCGTGGCCCGGGTTCTGCAGTCTATGGCCCTGGTGCCGTGGCCGGGGTCATTAATATTATCACCCAAAGCCATCAGACCTTTACTGGCCTGGACACCACCATCCGTCTGGGTGGCAGGTGGATGGTTCGTTGCAGATATATTGGGGCTTTGACGGAGCGAAAGATCAAACCACCTATAACAACGACACTCTGACCAGTTCTGGTATGGGTTTATCTGAACCAGGCTACGAACAAGCCTTTCGCGGCAATTATTATCTGAACCTGGGCACAGAGTACATGCCCACCAACAAACTGACCATACGTTTTGATGCCTATAATATCCTGGGCTGGCTGGATAGTTAGCCTTGTAAGTCGTGGGGTCGCAAGACTGAGGCCTAAAGTAAGACATATTCTATGAACGATTTATTTACCATTCTCCTTTTCCTCCTCTGGGTCAACACCCTGCCGCCTCTGGCCACTATGGCCTGCAATAAGCGCTGGGATCGCCCCTTGGATAACGGCATCTCCTGGTTGGATGGCCGGCCACTCTTAGGCAGCCACAAAACCCTACGCGGACTGCTCACCAGTCTGCTGGGCGGCACTGCCCTCTTTCCCCTGCTGGGCTGGAGTTGGCAAATTGCCCTGACCGCCAGTGTCTTAGCCATGGCAGGTGACCTTTTCAGCAGTTTCCTCAAGAGACGTGGCCACGTCTCCAGTGGTCATGATGTCCTTATTTTTGATCATCTGCTAGAATCCCTGCTGCCCAGTCTCTACCTAGCCTTTGTCTTAAAAATGAGCTGGTGGCATCCCTTGGCTGTCACCTCTACTTTTATCATCCTGGCCAGCTATGGAGCACGGCTCTGGCAGGCCATGATCTTTCGGCCTGCCGAGAAAAACTCACCCAGATTGGTACGCTCACCCGTACGCTGGCGAGAATGGCGGGCCTGCCATCCGCCCCTGGCCCGTTGGCAGGCCATGCTCAATCTGACCAGCTTTCTCTCTAACCAGATGCTCCTAGCACCATTTTTCAAGGTCATAGGTCTTTATGAGCATGGTATCAAAAATACCCTGGATATTAAGATCATCCATCAGCAATTCACCTTCCCCGACCTGCCGGCGGTCTTTGATGGACTTCAGATTCTATTTCTTTCTGATCTGCATCTTGATGGTGTGGAAGAACTCACCGATGCCATCATCCAACGCCTGACCGATATCGAGGTGGATATCTGCCTCATTGGCGGCGACATACGTATGGAGACATATGGCTCCATCGCGCCCTGCCTCCGCCATCTGCGTCGCCTGGTGCCACAAATAAACAGCCAGCACGGCATCTTTGCCGTGCTGGGTAACCATGACTGTATTGAAATGATTCCAGACCTGGAGGATTGCGGCCTGACCATGCTGGTCAATGATAGCTGGCCTATAGAAAAAGATGGGAAACAGCTCTGGCTCGTTGGCCTTGATGATCCCCATTATTATATGGTCGATAATGCCAAGAAGGCTTGCCGTGAGGTGCCAGAAGATGCCTTTAAAATCTGTCTTGTCCACTCACCAGAGGCCTATAGATCAGCCGCCGCCCAGGGCAGTAATCTCTACCTCTGTGGCCATACCCACGGTGGCCAGATCTGCCTGCCAAACGGCCAACCTGTATTGACGAATAGCCGGGCCCCACGCTACACCGCCCAAGGCTGCTGGCAGTACCAAAACATGCAGGGCTATACCAGCCGTGGCGCAGGTGCTTCGAGCATCCCGCTGCGCTTTAACTGTCCGGCTGAAATTACCTTGATAACCCTGAATAAAACTGAACGTTGAACATCGAACTTTGAATACGGTACTTTGACTTTTTACTATATGAGCACAGCGCCTCCACATTCGCCGTTCATCTGGTAAATAGTGTTTCACTGCCAATTAACCATTGCCAAAACACTTCCATTACCATGCCACCACTTATTAGCTATCTACCCAACATCCTTTCCTGCCTGCGCATTATGCTGGCTCTGCTATTGCCATTTTCACCACAAGACTACTGGCTTATGCTCATTATTGGTGCCGCATTTTCTGATTTTCTTGACGGCTGGATTGCCAGAAAATGGCAGGTCATGAGTTGGCAGGGCGCTGTACTGGATGCCTTTGCTGATAAATTTTTCATGCTCATCGCCCTGATAACTGTGGCCACTTCCGGCATCTTTGCCCTGGCCTGGCTACCTGCCATTCTGGCCCGTGATCTGCTCGTGCTGCTCACCGTTATCTATACAGCCCTCCACGCAGCATGGGAGAGCTTCCGCCAAGTCAAGCCTCGCCTTTCGGGTAAGCTCACCACGGCCTGTCAATTTCTGTTGCTGGCCACGGCCCTGCTGCTGCCTCATTTTATTTACTGGATTCTGACCCTGACCATCCTGGTCAGCACCTTCTCAGCCCTGGATTACGGCAGCCTTTTCTACCAGCAGGTTCTCCATAACAAGCAGCCCAATCATTAAGGACACAACCTCACCTATCTTCACCTCCAATCAGAACTGAGAGTATCTTTTCCATAAAAAAT
>JAOZSN010000231.1 GCA_029939635.1 Deltaproteobacteria bacterium | reverse complement strand
GGCCCAGGATATTATCAGCAAACTAAAGGCAGCCACCCGCACGGGTACCCTGGCTAAATTGCGCCCCCACCGGGTTGACCCTAAACGCTGTCCCGGTCGTAAGGCCAGCCCTACCCGTAAACCTCGAACAGCAAAGGGTAAGGGGCCGGGATTTAAGGCCGTAGCCTTGGGGATCTCCACCGGTGGCCCCAAGACCATTTTTGATGTCCTGCCCTATATACCCCAAGACCTTAACGCCGCCATCATTATGGTACAGCATATGCCGGCCAACTTTACTGCCTCTTTTGCCAGGCGGCTTGGTAATTCCTGCCCAATGCCGGTGGTTCATGTCGAGGTCGGTATGGAGATTGAACCTGGCACGATCTATCTGGCGGCAGGTGGTCGCCACTTGACCCTGTTTCGTAAACCGGGCGGTAAGATCGTTGCCCGGACACCACTGCGCCCCAAGCATCTTTTTATGCCCTCGGTTGATGTGATGATGGCATCTGTTATCGAGGTGTTTGGCGAGGATACCATTGGCGTCCTGATGACCGGCATGGGTGATGATGGGGCCGACTCCATGGCCCAGATCAATGAATTGGGGGGCCAGACCATTGTTGAGTCAGATGAGACAGCGATTGTCTTTGGCATGCCCAAGGAGGCCATTAACCGTGGTGGAGCCAATATTGTCGTACCGAGTTGGGATATTGCTGATGAGATTATTAATGCAGTTGGCTAACCGAAGTGAATAGATACAGATTTTTTATAATTTGGAGGTTTTAAGGTGGAAGAATTAATCAAGGATTTACAGAGCAGTGACGAGGCGGATCGGATCTATGCAGCTGAAGATCTTGCCGACCTCGGCAGCCCTGAGGCGGCAGTACCTCTGGTCCATCGCCTGGTCAAGGAGGAATCAGTGGCGGTGAAAAACGCTATTGTCACCGCCCTGCAACAGGTGGATATCGGTCAGGTTCATGAACTTGTTTTTGAGATGTTTATGTCCACCGATGCCTTTTTGCGTAACGCGGCGGTGATGATCTTTGGCGCTGGTGGCGAAGAGGCGGTGGCCTATCTCACCTCCTTGCTGGATCATAGTGACCCGGAGGTGCGGAAACTGGTCCTTGATGCCATGTTTGAGATTGGCTCGGATGAGACCCTGCTGGTTATCCGGGCCGGGCTCTTTGATGAATCTATCAATGTCCAGATCACGGCGGTGGAATATTTGGGCCGTTTGGCGGACAGCGATGGGGTGGCGGATATGCTGACCCTCTTCAAGGAGAGTGACGAGCCCATGTTGCGGGCTGCCATTTTAGAAACCATGGCCATGGTGGCCGATGCCCAAATCATCAGCGAAATACTTACAATCATGATCCCCGAAGGCAATTTTACCAACCTCGACCCTATCTACCTGGCCTCACTCACCGAACTGACTGCCAAGGCCGGAGATAGAGAGGCTATTATCCGCCTGGCCACCTCAATTACCGATCTGGCCCTCTACGGCGAAGAGGTTAGTGCCATGCTGGCCGGGGCTAATCTCTATATTGTCAAACCGGTTAAACCAAATACCCTGGTGTTACATATCAAAATGCTGGCAGGATGAAACTTATATGAAATTACATAAGAAAAACGGCAAGTTGACTATTACCCTGGCCGGGGCACTAACCGTTGCCGAGGTGGCGGATGACCATGCCATGCTTTGTTCCTGGCTCAGAAAGGGTGATGTGCGGCACATTATTGTCAAGCCGGAGGGGCTGACAGCAATGGATACTGCTGGACTACAGCTCTTATTGGCGGTGGCTAAAATGGCCGATTCCGCCAAGGTATCTTTGCAGTATCAGGGGCAGAACAGAGAAATAGATCGGTTAAATGCTGAATTTGGCATGCGGGTGGGGGAATGACAGAGAATTATAAAAATGATTTTTTAGAGGAGGCCCGTGAGCTGCTGGATGGGGTCAGTGATGATATCCTCCAGACTGAGGCTAATCCGGATGATAAGGAGATCATGAACTCCATCTTCCGGGGCATTCATACCATTAAGGGCAATGCCGGCACCTTTGAAGTCGATGCGGTTTCGGCCTTTGCCCATCATCTTGAAGAGCTATTGGATGCCCTGCGTAATGATGAGTTGGAGCTGGAAGCGGATACTGTTGACCTGATTCTGGCCGGTACCGATCAGCTTGGCAAAATGCTTACCGCCTTTGAAAATGGCGAGGAGCCGGAGGGTGATGCGGCCCTGGTTGAACAAATTCAACAGGCCTGTGGGGCTGGTGAACCACAGGCAGGCAGTGAGATCCAGGAGGAAAACCACAGTCCGGATGAGCCGACTACAGACCAAACAACTTCCTCCCCTGCTTTTACCCAGGAGGCAGAAGAGGCCTTGGCTCTGGCGGCAGACTTTCTTGCTCAGTTGGCCAACTCCCCAGATAATCCAGATCTGCTTGATGACCTCTATGCCGAGGTGCGGATGGTGGTGGCCGGAGCCAGGCTTAATAAAATAGACGCCATTGTCGAGGCAGGCAGCAAACTGGAAGGCAATCTGACTCAGCTCCGAGGGCAGGAATCAGGCCCTGCCCTACCCTTGGCTCAGTTACAAGAGCAATTACAGCTTCTTACCACCACTTTTTATGCCCTGGTCAAGGGGGATGATCCACCGCCAGCAATAGCAACCAGCAATCAGGATAATCTGGACCTACCTGCTGAGATCGCCGAGGATTTTATGGCCTGTGTTGCCAAGGGACTCAATATCTTCAAAATCACCCTTGCTGACCAGCAAACTGTCTTGACCCCTGCTAATGATCCGCAAAATTTCCTGCGCCAGCTTAAGGAAAAGAGCCAATGCTATGATATTCATTCAGAATTTCGTAGCCCAGATTCTACCTTTCAGGATTTTGAGCCCCTGCTGCTCCATCTGTTGCCAACCATCTATTGTGCCACTGACCTGGCAGCTGACGAGATTCTTGCCCTTAGCGGTGAGCCAACTCTTTATCAGCTAACAGAGCTGGGTGGAGCAGAACAGGAGGCCTTATTACCAGTAATTGATGAAGATGATATTGCCGCCTTTCTTGCCGATGCCGTGGAGCATATTGAGGCCATGGAGCGGGCGGTCATCAGTTATGAAAAGACCGGCAGCCGGGATGCCCTCGATGAGCTCTTTCGGGGAGCCCACACCATCAAAGGTGATGCGGACTACCTTCAGCTCGAACTCACCACCCGTTTCAG
>JAOZSN010000089.1 GCA_029939635.1 Deltaproteobacteria bacterium | reverse complement strand
TTAAAGCTGTGCCAACTAGGGCGACGGTAGCAAGGGAAGTAAGTTTAGGTAAAGTAGTAAAAGTAATTATTTAAAATCGTGTTGTTGCTTACGAGGAAGCACTGTGTTGCGGGTTTATTCCAAAGAAAATTTAAAAAGGATGAAAAAAGGTAAAAATCAGTCTGCAGGCCTACTTGCGAAAGGTGACGGCTACATTGAGAAGACGTCCGCTGTGATGATGTCTGTTGATATGGGCAAGATCTGCTTTGCAGATTTGGGGGTTGGCAGGGGCAAAGACCTTTTGCAGGGAAGAAAGCTGTGAGGCTGGAAGTTTGATATGGATGGTGTTGCCATACATCTGAGGCAACCAGACCGAGTGATCTACTAATTGGTGGATGAGTGTTTGTTGTTGATCGATAGTGGTGGGGCAGAGGGACACGGAAATATCGGGTAAGACAGGACTGAGCTGGTTGTATTGGCTCATGGCCAGAGATTTTGGAGCAGTATTGAACAGTGGTGGTGCCCGATCTGTAAGGTTGGGTTGGTAGCTTGACCGACTGTTGAGATTTCCTGTGGAGGCAAACTGCATGGTAGGACGGGAGACCACCTGTGATGTTTGAGCTTTGTTTTGAGCTAGGTAAGGGACACCGGGATAATAATTGTGGGTTTGTGAGGTGGCAGGGGTGGTGAGGCTGGCCTGTTCAATATTACCCGTAAGGTCGGTGGAAACTGATGAGGTGGGGCCAAGCTGTAGTACAGTGGTGGAGATTACTGCTACCATCATAGTGGCAAGGGCGGTGGAGGCGGCAAATTTATGCTGCCCCATAAAGGAAAACCAGAGCTGAATCTTGTTTAAGGGAGATGATTCAAGTTTGGCATGAATACCGGGTAAGAAATCTGCTGGTGGTATTGTCTGCGGGATTGAGTGTAAGGTGGTGATAGTTGTCTGGAATAATTCCAGGTCGGAAGCGCATTCTGCACATGAGGCAAGGTGGGATTTGAAATCGGAGCGTACGTCGCTGTCCATTTCGCCATCAAGGTGGCTTGAAAACATTTCTTGGCAGTGTGTGCAGTTCATTTTTTTTATAGTTGGCTGTGGTGCGTTTGTAAGTCAGTAAAGTTCTGAGTGAAACTTTTTTAATTTATTTTTTAGGCCATGGCGGGCCCGGTTCAGTTTTGACTTGACGGTTCCCAAAGGTATATCAAGGATTTCACTTATTTCTTCATACGGTAATCCCTGCAAGTCCCGCAGGATAAGGATCTCTTTTTCAGCGCCCTTCATAGTACCAATGGCCCGGCGAACTTGATTGATAATACGCTTTTTTTCTAGATCCTCCTCTGGCAATGTCCCGCCGGAGAGTTGTAGTGGACTATTGGGATCGTCCAGGGATTTATTGGTAAAAAAACCTCGTCTACTTAGCTTTTTATAACGGTTTCGGCAGTGGTTAAGGCCGATTTGGTACAGCCATGCACCAAATTTTGTTTCATCGCGTAATTTCTCAATGGCGCGGTATGCGGTTACAAAAATGTCCTGGGCTAGATCCCGTGCTTCCTCCTCTTCCTTGACATAGTTAAGGGCCAGGCTAAAAATACGGTTTTGATAGATGAGGACAAGTCGATTAAAGGCCTGTTTGTCTCCCCCACGCACAGCACGAACAAGCTCAGTACTCTCATCTGTTTCCGCAGACGGGGTACGCCTCGGAACAGAAAAGAGAGTCATGGCAGCAAGACAGGTTATAAGAAGGAAAAGTTCCATAAAATATAGGGGAAATCTTAGATTATATGTGGAGAATGGTATTTGACTAACCCAGAGCCACTAGAGATTTTACTAGAGTTACTGGATAAGTGCCTTAACGGTAGAAGCGAGTTGTTTATCTCAAGGACGTTTTTCGATTCCTTGCTATAAATAACGCGGAAATAAGTGCTAAGGCACTAAAGCCTAGTAAACAGGCAATAAAAACCCAAATGACTGGAAAGTACAACAAAAAGCTGAAATTGATCTAAATTCAAGACCTGGAAATGTATTTTTCCCCTGTTTTTCTAGCTGCTTGATGGTAATGTAAAGTATCAATCTATACTGGGCATCTCTAATTTGAAAAATTATATCGTTATATTCAAGGTGAACACATGGAGCAGATAGTTACAGAACTGCGTAAGATCATGAAGTTTAAAGAGACCGCTATGGAAGGGGATGTGGTGATCATTGCCATGGATAACCCTGAATCCATTGTCTATGGCCTGGTCACTGGTTTTGAGCGTGATACCTCTCGGAAGGATGAATGGTATCATGTCACTCTCCAACTTTTGCTCATGCCACCCCAGGAGGTAACTTGGACCTTGCGGGTTCCTCAGTTCAGCGGTGAAGAGATCTTTACCATGGGTGGTGATAAGCGTTTTATCGCCCCCATTGATTTTTCTTTTACCCATCCACCCCTGGCCCCTATGCCTGAGCCGATGGAGAAGAAAACAGGGTTGCGGTTGGTCAAATGATGGCAGCAAGAGCGAAAAACCCTCTTTTCCTTGCAGCAGCCGCCACATCTGGTGGGCTCACCATTGGTCGTCTTGTGCTGCTTTCCTGTCCCGATGGCGAGCAGTTCAGTGAAGGTGTTATCTTGGTGGCTGATGAAATTGCCGCTGAGCACGTTCTGGCCATGGAGCAAGACACGGTGTGTGGGTTTGTTACGGCCAAGGGTGGTATTACTGGTCAAACCCTGATTATGGCGGGTAATATGGGTCTTCCTGCCCTTGTTGGCCTTGGAGACCAGTTGACTTTGTTGGAGCATGGTGAGGTGGTTATCCTTGACGGTGTGAAGGGTGGCTTGTGGCTCTATCCCAGTCCTGAACAGCTGCGCCAGGCCGAAAGTGATATAGCCGTCCTGCAGGCGCAGAAAGAGCAGGATGAGATATATAGCTATCTTCCTGCTGAGACCTTGGATGGCTTTAGTGTTGAGGTTCTGGCAAATCTTGAATTGGTGGAATCTGCCTCCCTTGCCTTGGCTCGTGGCGCTCAGGGTGTTGGGCTTTTTCGTAGTGAATCCTATTACGCCCTCTGTGATAAAGCGCCGAATGAAGAGATGTTTACCGCACTCTATGAGCATCTTCTTATCACTTTTGCCCCCTTGCCTGTGACTGTTCGTACCCTGGATTTTGGCAGCGACTCCGGGCTGCGTGGAGGCCGCCTCACCATACAGGGCCAGCTTCGCTGCAAATCACAGCTACGTGCCTTGCTACGTGCTGCTCCCAGTGGTTTTCTGCGTCTTGTCTTTCCCATGCTTTCTACTCCAATGGAGATTCGTCAGATGCGGGACATGGTGGCTGCACTGCAGCAGGAGTTGGCTGACCAGTCAATACCCCATGCTGATAAGATTGATATGGGTGTGATGATTGAAGTACCAGCTGCTGCCGCCTTAATAGGTGAGTTGGCTGCTGAGGTAGATTTTTTAACCATTGGTACAAATGATCTCATCCAGTTTATTTGTGGCGCAGAGCGTGATAGCCCTCAACTTGCCCATCTCTATGATCCCCTTAACCCACTTGTGCTGGATATGATTGCCCAGGTGATTGAGGTGGGCCATGACCATGGTTTGAAGGTGGGAGTGTGCGGTGAAATGGCCTCTGATTTGCGTTACCTTCCTCTTTTGCTTGGCCTTGGGGTTGATAACTTGAGCTTGTCACCAGCCATTATCCCCAGACTCAAAAAAATGGTTCGTGCCTCCCTCTATACTGACATGGTGGCGTTAACCAAAGCCGTGCGCCAATCAGCAGGCTCGGAACGGGCAGTACTACTTCAGGGTTATCTGCGCCAGCACCATGCTGACGAGTTTACCGCGTGACCTTGGAAAGATCGTTTATTCAGCGAATTCGCGAGGCCAATAGGGGACAGGCTGCTGATCTTGTCACCGTCATTGGTGATGATTGTGCTGTTATTCGCAAAAATGAGCAGGATGTGCAGCTGTTAACCACCGATACCTTGGTGGAGGGGGTGCATTTTGATCTTGCCTTCCACTCACCCTATGATTTGGGACGTAAGGTGGCGGCGGTAAATATCAGCGATATTGCCGCCATGGGTGGTACGCCCCGTTTTGCCCAGCTTTCCGTGGCCTTGAGCCCTTCTTTGGATAGCCAGGCACTGGATAGCTTTATGACTGGGTTTCTCAAGATCTGTCAGGAGCACGGGGTTATTCTTACGGGCGGCGACACTGTATCTGCTCCCTGTGCCACCTTTACGGTGACCTTGCTGGGAGAGATGAGGGCATCACAGGTCATTTATCGAAATCAGGGCCAGGTTGGTGATGATGTCTGGGTGAGTGGTACCCTTGGTGGGGCTGCGGCCGGGCTGGCCTTGTTGCAGAAAGGGCTGGGTTTAGATCCTCATTTTAGCGCTCTTTATAAGGCTCATCTTGATCCGCAACCGCAGGTGGCTTTGGGACAGTATCTGGCTGGCTCTTGTTTGGTGCATGCCATGCAGGATATTTCTGATGGTGTGGCCACGGATCTGGCCCATCTCTGCACGGCAAGTGGTTTGGCAGCAGAGATTGACCCTGATTTGTTGCCCATGCCAGAGGGCCTGGCGACAGCTGCCCAGCTTTGTGCTGTGGAGCCGCAGCACTGGGCCTTAAGTGGTGGTGAGGATTATCAACTGCTTTTTGCCCTGGCCCCAGCCTCCGGGGCTGAGGTAAGCAGGGGTGCGGCGAAAAATGGCCTTAACCTGACGCGTATCGGTCGGTTACAGGCTGGCACAGGGGTGAGGTTGGTGAACGGTCAGGAAATTTCTTATCAGGGGTATGAACATGGAGCTGCATGAGGGGTTGCACCAATTTTTCCAAGACAAGCTGGAGAAGTCTGTTTTGGACGGAACCATGCTCAAGGCCCATTGTCCTTTTTGTCTGGCCCATGGCCGTAAAGAGGCTGGTACCCTGGTGGTGTTCCTCAATAGGGCCAGTTATTTCACTGGCTATTTCCGTTGCTTAAATCGCTGTGTGCCCAGTGGCTTTGCCCCCCATTTTGCCCGTCTGGCCGGTATTGACCCGGCCTCGGTACCTGGTCATGAGCCGGATCGCTCGCCCTATGTCAGTGATGAAGAGTGGCCACTGGCCAATATCAACCAAGATGTGCTGAAGTTTCAAAATAGCCTTACCACCAAGGTGACTGAGTATTTTGCCGCCATGGGGGTGGGGAGTGATGTGCTGAGTGAGTTGCAGATTGGTTTTAATGGCCGTTATATTGTCTATCCCTATTTTCAAGATAATGGCTGTTCTTATGCTGCTCGCTGTCAGGCCCCGGAGCACGGTGGTGCCCAGACCTGGTACGGTAATGAGACCTATAGTGAAGGGCCCTTTCGGCTCTTTAACCTGGCTGATATTAATCACTGTGAGGATGGCACCCTTTTTCTGGTGGAGGGTGAGGAGAATCTCCTTTGCCTATGTGCCTTGGGTTTTGCCGGGGCGGCGGTACCTAATGCCACGGATCTTGATTCCTTGCACGTTCGTCGTTTTGAGCAGCTACAGACCTTGTTTTTGGTGATGGCTAATACGCCAGAGTCAGAGGCCGCTGCCCGCCGTTTTGCGGCCCGGGTGGGCTTTAAGGTACGTCTCTTTAGCTGGGGCCCATCCCGGCCTCGTGGCTTTAATCTTGCTGATCTGGCCCGCCTTGATGGTGAGGCCTTTCAGGCCGAGGTGATGCAGCTTGTCAAAGATTCCCGCGCCTTTTCTCCCTTTGCCACCCCTGGCCGAGAGTATGATCTTTTTCAAGAAAATATGCGGCACCAGCAATCAGAGCAGTATCAAGCTATGCAGAGTGGGCTTACTGCCTTTGATCAGGCCTTGGGTGGAATCCATGGTATTAATATCATGGGTGGTGCTCCCAAGGCAGGCAAATCCTGTTTTTCCATCCAACTGGCCACTGAGATGGCGCGTCATCAGGTACCGGTGATCTATTATGATTTTGAAAATGGTCGCCAAAAGATTCTGCAACGCACCCTGTCTCGTCTTTCTCGGTTGGCAGTGGAACAATTTAATGAGCCGCTGGTCGCCGAAGAGCAGAGGCGCTACGACGAGGGGCAGCAACAGCTGCGCAGCATGCTTGATTATTTCAGGGTGGTTAATGATCGCTCTCTGACACCGGAGCTTATGCGCCGCCATGTTGATTTTCTGCGTCATGAAACCCACCATGATGATGTGGTGGTGGTCATCGATAGTCTGCATAAATTGCCCTTCAAAGATTTCAGTGAGCGCCGGACAGGTATAGATGCCTGGTTGCGTCAGCTGGAATCAATTCGTGATGAGATGCAGGTGGCCTTCCTGGTCATCTCTGAGCTTAACCGTCAGGATGGCGGGCGCTATGATGGTGTTCCCCATATGGGTCTGTTCAAGGGGTCGGGTGATATCGAGTATACTGCTGACAATGCCATGGTTTTTCTGCCTGATTGGGATGCCGTTGACTCCCCACCAGGTAATGAGCGGGTCAACTCATTATGGTTGGTGGCCAGTCGGGAGCAGAGCCCGGGATTGGTAGGGAAATATCAGCTTGATTTTCCCTATTGGGGGTTTAAGGAAGTGGAGAATGTCTCTCTTTAAACTACACGCCCCTTTCGCCCCAGCTGGCGACCAACCCGCCGCAATCGCCGCCCTTTCTAAAGGCGTTGAAGATGGCGTTCATGAGCAGGTACTCCTTGGTGTCACTGGTTCTGGTAAAACCTTTACCATGGCCCAGGTGATAGCCCAGACCAATCGTCCTGCCCTGGTATTGGCTCCCAACAAGACCCTGGCTGCCCAGCTCTTTGCTGAATTTAAGGAACTCTTTCCCGATAACGCAGTGGAATATTTTGTCAGCTATTATGACTATTATCAGCCTGAAGCTTATATCCCCACATCTGATACCTATATAGAGAAAGATTCAGCCATTAATGACGCCATTGATAAGATGCGTCATTCAGCTACCCGCTCGTTATTGACCCGTAAGGACGTTCTCATCGTGGCCTCGGTCTCTTGTATTTATGGATTGGGTTCGCCAGACGAATATAAGAACATGCATCTCTTTCTCAAGGTGGGGGAGGAGTATGCCCCTGAGGAGGTGCAACGGCGCTTGGTCTATATGCTCTACGAACGCAACGATATCTCCTTTCACCGTGGTACCTTCAGGGTACGTGGTGATGTGTTGGAGATTTTTCCCTCCTACGAAGAGGGTGAGGCGGTGCGAGTGGAGTTTTTTGGTGACACGGTGGAGGCCATTACCCTGGTAGACCCGTTGCGGGGCGAGGTACTGGGTGATGAGCAGGAGATAACCATTTTTCCTGGCAGTCATTTTGTGACATCCAAGGATCGTCTGACCCGTGCCATGACCACCATCAAGGAAGAGCTTAAGAGTCGTTTGACCTTTTTTGAGTCTGAACATCGTCTGGTGGAGGCGCAGCGTCTGGATCAACGCACTATGTTTGACCTGGAGATGATTTCCGAACTTGGCTATTGCAACGGCATTGAAAATTATAGTCGCCATCTTACCGGTAATCAGCCAGGCCAACCTCCACCCACCCTGTTGGACTATTTCCCTGAGGATTTCCTGCTATTTGTTGATGAGTCACATATCTCAATCTCCCAGGTCGGTGGTATGTTTAAGGGGGACCGTTCCCGGAAGACAACCCTTTCAGAGTTTGGTTTTCGTCTGCCTTCGGCCCTGGATAATCGACCCCTCACTTTTGAGGAGTTTGACCGCCGAATTAACCAGGCCATCTATGTCTCTGCCACACCGGGGGATTTTGAGCTGGAACGAGCTGGGGGACGGGTGGTGGAACAGATCATCCGCCCCACAGGGCTTCTTGACCCAGCTATTGAGGTTCGGCCTGCCACCAGTCAGGTGGATGATTTACTGGCTGAGATCCGTGCTCGTCAGGACAAGGGGGAGGCGGTGCTGGTAACCACCCTTACTAAACGTATGTCTGAGGATTTGACTGACTATTATGAAAAATTAGGCATTGCTGTGCGTTATTTACACTCAGACATCAAGACTCTGGAGCGCATGGAGTTGATCCGGGATCTGCGGCGTGGTGAGTATCAGGTACTGGTGGGCATCAACCTGCTGCGTGAGGGGCTTGATATTCCCGAGGTGACTCTGGTGGCAATTCTGGATGCCGATAAGGAGGGTTTCTTACGTTCCTCCCGCTCCCTGGTGCAGACCTGTGGTCGGGCCTCTCGTAATGCCAAGAGTCTGGTCATTCTCTATGGTGATACAATTACTGGTTCCATGCAATACACCATTGATGAGACCCAGCGACGTCGCAGTTTGCAGGAGGCGTATAATGAGGAACATGGTATTGTGCCCACCACAGTGACCACCGCGATTAAGGATGTTGCGGGCACGGTATATGAGATGGCACCCACTGCCATGCCTAAGGCTGCAGAACAGGTAAGAGAATATCGCAACCTGGCTGAGCTGCAACGTGCCATTACGAAGAAGGAAAAGGAGATGTTGGTTGCTGCCAAAGAGTTGGCCTTTGAACAGGCTGCAGACCTGCGCGATGAAATTAAGATATTACAGAAGATGGAGTTAACGTGGCTGTAAATGTGAAGCAAAGCTGGCAACAGCGCCTGGTTATGGCTCTCTTGCCCACTGTTTTTAAGGTGCTAATGGGTTCTATTTTACTGACATGTCGTCGTCGTCGCCAAGGCCACGAGCATTGGCAGGCCATGGCTAGGGACAAGAAACAGTTTATCACCTCATTCTGGCATTATTGTGTGCTCTATATTGTCCAGGCCAGTAAGGGCTTTCCCTTTGTTGCCATGGTCAGTGCCAGCAGCGATGGTGCCTATGTGGCTCAGGTATTGGAGGCCAAGGGGTTTAATACTGTGCGTGGTTCCCGGAACCAAAAGGGTTTGGCTGCCCTCAAGGGTCTGTTGCGAGCCATTAAGAAGGGCCAGTGTCCGGTGCTGGTGGCTGACGGCTCCCAAGGGCCGATCTTTGTGGCCCAACCAGGCGCTGTTATGCTGGCCAGTCGCACTGGTATCCCCATCCTGCCCGTGAATGTGGCCTGCAGCAGGTATGTTGCCTTTGGTAGTTGGGATCGCACTATTTTTCCCCTACCGTTTTGCCGTATCGTGGAGTGCTATGGTGAACCACTATACGTGCCCGGCGATCTGGACAGTGACGGTATTGAGACGTATTGTTTATTATTGGAGGAGAGGCTCAATGATTTGTATCAGCGGGCGTGGCAGGAGGTAGGGCGGCAGGGGCATTAGTGGCAAAGCTGAACAAGGAATAGTCGGTATTTAGCCTGTAAGCAGTTCTTCCACCTCTGCAGCGGCAGGGATTTCTTTTCTTATTTTGGGGGGTGATTCTACCGCAATGATGGCGCGCTCAGGCAGGCTGAGGCAGGTGAGTTTGCCGCCATAGACGGCACCGGTATCAATGCCTATTTTATATTGATCCATCTGTGGGTTGGCAAAGGTGGTGTGGCCGTAGACTACTGGTTTGGGGAACTTATGGTCGCTGAGTAAAAAGGAATCTTTGCCCCAAAGGCACCATTTGGTTTTTTGTTGGCTGAGGTGGCGTGAGGGAGAGAGGGCGGCATGGACATAAATGCCATGGTTATTTTCCCAGACCAGCAGCAGATTACTTAAAAATTGTTTATGGCTGGTAGGAATCTCCAGGGAAATGTTTTCACGCTTGAAAGGTGGTCGAATGCCATAACTTTCCAAGGTTTCCTGCCCCCCCATGTTGATGTAAAAATCTTGATAGCGGCCCTTTAGAAAGGCCAGGAACATATGTTCATGGTTGCCCAACAGGGTAATGCAATTGCTGAAGATTTGCTGCAGTTGAATCATCAGCTCAATGACCTGACATGACTGGAGTCCACGGTCAATATAATCACCTAGAAAGACCAGTGTGTCTTCGTGAGGGTCTGGATTTACTTTATCCAGCAGGCGGAGCAGGGCATCATGACAGCCGTGAATATCTCCTATGACGTAGGTTTTGCCCATTTAATAACCAAGGGGTTGAGGGTGGGTGGGAAGTTTCTGCCTTTACTGCAAGGGGAGTAACTAAAGTATAGGCTGAAATAGAAACAGGGTAAACGTTTTATTTAATAATTTGCACAATGAGGTGAGATAATGCGGAAAACTGGAATGATAATGGGAATGATGGCCCTGATTGTCCACCTGATTGCTCGGGGTGGCTTGGGGTTACTGATATTAGGAATATTACTGGTAGCAGTGTTGACCCCTCGACTGGCTGAATAGGAATAAAAAAAAGGAAGTAGCAGACATATCCTGCTACTTCCTTTTTTGGCATAGCTTCAGGCAGATTTTACTTCAGGCCACCTAGAACAGCATCGGTTACTTCCTGAATGGAAGGCTCACCGTTTACTTCTATAACCTTGGTGTTGCCACCAACGGCCTTGAAGACATTAACAGCGGCCATGGTGCCGGTGTTGTCATCATAATAGATATCGTGGCGCTTATCAACGGCATCCAGATCCTGGTCATCAGCACGGGTAGAGAGCTCACCACCACAGACACGACAGACCAACTTACCATCTTTTTCTACTGGCTTAATGGCATCAAAGGCGATGTGGTTCGGATGATTATTGTCATTGGCGCAAAGGCGACGACCGGTGATGCGTAGCTTGGCTACTTCACGGGGAAGCTGAATTTCAACCACGTAGTCAAGGGGCATGCCCTCTTTTTTCATCCCTTCAACCATGGCCTCGGCCTGGGCTTTATTACGGGGAAAGCCGTCAAGAATCCAGCCGTCCTTGCAGGCATCTTCTTGCAGTTTATTGAGAACCATGGGGATGGTGATATCATCAGGTACCAGATCACCTTTGTCGATGTACTCCTTGGCTTTTTTACCAAGCTCGGTGCCACCACCAATGTTCTCGCGGAAAATAACGCCTGTCTCGATATGAGGAAAGCCGTATTTTTCTTTGATAATAGCTCCCTGAGTTCCTTTACCGCTGCCATTAGGGCCGAAGATGATAATGTTCATAGTATTCTCCTTCCGGATATTTATGGATTCCATTACTTCCGCATGAAATAATGGATATGATTAGGCAAAAACAGGAGAAATATAGCCGAATATGGCAATGAATGCCACTGAAATGATGAAAAAATGAGGGGTGATTCAGTAGGGGTGTAACCTGAGCCATGTCAGCAAGGTGTGACGGGTAAAAACGTGGCGATTTCTTTTGGTGCCAGACTGAAGTAGGAAATCAGGGCAGGGTAACGTGGTGCATTTTGCAGAAATCATTGAGGAGTTTTCGGCGTTGCCTGAGGCTCAAGCGGAAATAGAAAGGACTCATCATCAACAGTTTTATCACTTCTTTGACTGTCATGGCACACCTCCTAACGATAGCTGTCGCTATCTGGTTGCTGTTAAGTATCTTATCGGCGCATGGTGTTGTTTTCTTGAAGAACATCTTGGGGAAAATGGTCAGAGCCCAGCTTGCATAATTTGCAATAAAAATAGTAAACTAAGTGAGCTGGTAGGCCGATATGGTAATATGTGGTGAATTGTTTTGCTGATAAGTAAACAACTTTAAGAAATTTTTTAAATTTAGGAAAATATAGATGGCCACTGTTGATCTTCGAAAAAAGCCGGTAAAAATTTGTGCTGGCGATTATGTCCTGAGAGCTAGCAAGGATAAGTTGCAGGTTATCCTGGAACTTTTCGATGCTAGTGACTTTGATATTGATGATTATGTGGGCGATGTTATCAGTGAGGCGAAACAGCTAGGTGTAGTGCACGGGCTGGTGCAAAAGATGGGTAAGGTTGAAAATGGCAAGGTGATCATTGCCAACGGCACACCAGTGCAACATGGCCTAAAAGCCAAAATAAAACCAATTATTCGGCCTGCCATCATTAATGATGTTAAGGAGCAAGATGGAGCTGCTGGAAAGAATAAAACTCCTAGTACTGTTGATTTTCGCGAACTTGGAAATATTGTTAATGTGCCTGAAAATCAGCTCTTATTGCAAAAAATCCCGGCAACACTTGGCACGCCAGGCAAAGATGTCTTTGGTGATGAAATACCTGCCAAACCTGGCAAGGATGTGGTCATAAAATGTGGCCCAGGAGTTGAACTCTCCGCTGATGGACTCCATGTGACTTCATTAATCAAGGGCAAATTTGTCT
>JAOZSN010000230.1 GCA_029939635.1 Deltaproteobacteria bacterium | reverse complement strand
TAGTTGATCGCCTTGCCAAGCAGACTTTTCGGAGGAACCTGATCTCTTCTCTTTTTCAGCCATGTACTCATCTTCTTAAGGATTGTTTTGGCATCGTGCTGCCGCTGGCCTTCTTTGCTTCAAAAAACTTGCGACGGGCATAAGCCCAGCAGCCAATGTGTAAGATTCCATTCTCGCTATCAAGAAAATTATATCCCGCATAGCCATCAGTCTGCACCACGCCCTTGTAATCACCAAGGAACAGCTCAGCGACGCCCCGGACGGCTGGGTTGATACTGATACATAACCACAGGTGAATAGGGCGAACCACCCCAAAATACCCACATGTACGATTTTTGGGTGGCCGAGCGGTCAGGTTCGCGTACGCTATGTACCGCTCACTTCCTATCGCTTCCTTCAGACCCTGCTGTTACCAACAACGCCCTTGCGATTCGGATTGTCTTCCCCCTGGCCGGGGTGACGCCTGCTTAACGCAGGCTGAGTTTGCCCGCCATGCCGGGCAAACAAAAAAAGCCTCTGGTTTATAACCAGAGGCTTTTTTTATACGTAGAAAATATTTTGTTCTCTACGTTCTATTTTTTTCAACTGCTAATCAGGCAACCTGAGCAACAGGTGAACAGGGAGGCAATAGAAAGGGCAACACCTTCTTGCCTGCAGCACAAGTTGCATATTTGACCTTATCAAGAACACTTTCCTTGCCATCTTCGCCATGATCAACAAGCTCCCAACAATCTGGCTGGGAAGCCAAGGCTTCCATAAAGGCAAGATGTTGAGTATGACCAGCCTTATTAGCATGAACATGGCCCATAATCGGGCAGCCTAATAGGGCAAGGTCACCTATAAGATCAAGAACCTTATGGCGAGCAAACTCATCACCAAAACGTAAACCCTCTTTATTAACCACACCGTCCTTATCAATAACAACGGCATTATCAAGGGATCCTCCCAAAGCCTTACCGTTGGCACGAAGATACTCTACCTGCTCGAGAAAACCAAAGGTACGAGCGGAAGAAATCTCCTTGATGTAGGACTGAGGAGTTACTTCAAGGTTATATGATTGATTGCTAATTACAGGATGCTCAAAATCAATACTGCAACTCGCCCTAAAACCGTCATAGGGAGTTACACGAACCTCGATGTCTTCATAAGTATAGACAATCTCTTTAGTAATCTTCATCATCAAACGGTGGGACTTTTGACGAAGACGATTATTTTTAAGCATCATAACAAAGGGAGCAGCGCTGCCATCCATGATAGGCACTTCATTGCTGTTGAGCTCGACCAAAGCATTATCGATACCAAGGCCGGACAAAGCAGACAAAAGATGCTCTGTAGTACCAACTTGAACATCTCCTTCTGCCAAGGTGGTAGCTAAGCGAGTATCCTGAACCTTGCACATGGAGGCAGGGATCATCGTCTGATCGCTACGATCAGTACGGACAAAACGAATGCCGCTGTTAACCGAAGAGGCCCTTACAGTAAGCTTCACCACTTTACCAGAGTGAAGGCCTACACCTGCAAACGAAATATTTTTACTTACGGTATGTTGCCACATAATTTTATACTTTTTTTGAGGATGTTTGTTTTTTATACTGTTGTTTAAGAGCCATAGTACTTTATGAGTCTTATGATATGCAACAAACACGCCACCAAGACAAACACATCAATAAACAAGACAAACATACGTCAATTCAGGTAGTTAAAAACACACAACCAACCCACACACCTGCCCATATCTGTGGCAAAAAAAACACAAATCAAATAAACATCTCTCTCGCAGTGGGCTATTCTGCCACACTGGCCAGGCGAGCCTCGATAAAATCAGCAAACCCCGGCGCCATCATCATCTCCATACGTAGGGCATATAAGGGAAGGTTAATCTGCGCTGCCGCCAGCTTAACCATATCTTTTTCAGTGGTAACCAAGGCAGTTGCCCCGGCCTGCTGAGCCAGTTTCGCCACGCGTTGCAATTCTTTTTTTGAATAGAGATGATGATCAGCAAATCCTTTAAAGAAGACAACATCCAGCCCTATCTGCTCCAAGCTCTTTCTAAAATGATGGGGCGAGGCAAGACCACAAAAAGCACCACAGGAAAAAGAGCCGACAGGAACAACGTCTCCGTTGGCAGGAACCAGACCAACAGCCTCATAGGAGGCTTGAAACACAGGGGTTGCTGGAAATTTCTTTTCCAGGGCCTGTTGAATGGCATCAGCCTTGGCTTTATTGACATCATCAACACAGGTTAACACAAAACAGTTAGCCCGCCGCAAGGCAGCCAGAGGCTCGCGCATATCACCACCAGGAAAGACACGGTTGTTCCCCATAAATGTATCCACCCTGAAGAGAACAATATCCACATCACGCTGCAGGGACATATGCTGAAAACCATCATCAAGAATAACTAACTCAGCCCCAAGTTGTTCAACACCATAACGAGCAGGATTGATTCTCTTACTACCAGTAAGCACAGCAACACCAGGCAACGATGAGGCCATCAGGTTGGGCTCATCTCCTGCCTGGTTTGCATCAAGCAAGACTTTATGCCCATCAGAAACAACATTCACTGCACCCCGTGCCTTACCGCGATACCCCCGGCTAACCACGGCAATTTTTTTTTGATTTAATAATCGAGCCAGATAAATCACCATTGGCGTCTTTCCTGTCCCACCCAGCGTTAAATTGCCAACACTGATCACTGGTACCGACACCTTATGACGTTTGAAAAAATTCTTCTGATAGAGGGTCTGACGAGCAACCATCAACCCACTATATAAAGGCGAAAATGGTCGCCCAAAAAAATAGAGCAAGTTGGGTGAGTCAGGATTTATTTTCTTTTTTTTCGACATTTTCACAATTAATAGTTGAGGGTGTCTTGAAAAACTAGATATTTTGTTCGAGGACAAGGAAAGGGTGTTGTAACAGCACATGTTCAGGTCAATCCTAACCTTGCCATTTTGCTCTGTTTAGCAATTTTTCCAATATTCCGTTTCTTAGGTTCGTAGTATCTGCGATTGTGGAGTAGTTTTTTGGCTTTTCTTCATTTTGAAGTAGCCCTATGTCTTGGTAACCACAAACAGACCCTCACTAACCCAAAATAGGAGCTGGCATTTTTAGATAGATCCTACGTTTCAGGATCTTAATCAGTTGTTATTTTAAGCAGCTTTTTCAAATATAGGTAATTGTTGAGGTTTTTCGGGTTTCTTTTTGACTCTTAATCCTGCCATTT
>JAOZSN010000088.1:9102-12173 GCA_029939635.1 Deltaproteobacteria bacterium | reverse complement strand
TCCGTTCCATTCCCTTCATATTGCTGGCATTGAACTTCCTGATAGCCACACCATTGAATGCTGCAACCAACAACCAGGAGCCTATTTCCTGGTCCATGCTGGCCATAGGCCTATTGGGCGGGCTGGCCTTTTTCCTCTATGGCATGGAAAAAATGAGTACGGCCATGAAGCGTTCAGCCGGCAACAAGATGCACTCGATTCTGGCCACCTTGACCCGTAATCGCTTCCTCTCCCTGACCGTTGGTGCCTTTGTCACCATGGTCATCCAGTCCTCCAGTGCCACCACTGTTATGCTGGTCAGCTTTGTCCAGGCTGAATTAATGACCTTTAGCCAGTCCCTGGGTGTTATCCTGGGTGCCAATATCGGCACCACCATCACCGCCCAGATGGTCGCCTTTAAACTAACCGATTACGCCCTGCTCATGATCGCAGTAGGATTTGCGGTCAGAATGTTTGCTAAAAATAACAAGGTGCAGAGCATTGGTGATATCATTCTCGGCTTCGGTATCCTGTTCTACGGTATGAAATTAATGAGCGATACCATGGCTCCCTTACGAACCTCCCCCCAATTCATCCAAATCATGGAAGGGTTAAGAAACCCCTTGTTGGGCATCCTGGCAGGAGCTGCTTTTACTGCCCTAGTGCAGAGTTCCAGTGCCACAACCGGTGTGGTTATAGTTCTGGCCCAGCAGGGCCTCATTACTATTGAGGCTGGTATTCCAGTCATCCTCGGCTCCAACATTGGCACCTGTATCACTGCTGCTTTCGCCGCCATCGGCACGGCCCGTGAGGCAAAACGAGTTGCCCTGGCCCATGTGCTCTTTAATGTCTCCGGAGTGCTGCTCTTTGTCTTTTGGATCCCTTATTTTGCTGAAATAATTCGAACCATTGCCGCTGCCTTTGGCTCAGATACGGCCCGGCAAATTGCCAATGCCCACACCATGTTCAACCTCACTGTCGGCCTGTTTTTCCTGCCCTTTATCAACCTCTTTGCCCGACTTATCGTTCGCCTGCTCCCCACGATTGAACTACAGCAAAGCATTACCCCGGTGACCTGGCATCTAGATGACAGTTTGATCTCCACCCCAGCCATCGCCCTGCAGTTAGCCAGGGCAGAGATAGCCCGCATGGCTAAGATTTTAAACCGCATGCACCGCGCCGTTATCCTGCCATTGCTGTCTAACAAGCCTCAGCAGGATGCAGTCTACCCCCAGCTCACATTGCTACAGGGAATTGATATGCGAGAGAAAAAAATAATTTTTTTAGAGGAAAAAATAAGGCGCTATCTCCTTGATGTGAGCAGACAGGAATTGATCACGGGCCAGGGACGCGAGGTCAATGGCCTCATCTCCCTGCTTGATAGTATGGAGCGCATGGGCGAAGTGGTCACTACACAGATTGTGCCACTCATTGCCAAAAAACAACTCTTTGGTGTTCATTTTTCCAAGGAGGGCAAAGAAGAACTAATCAACTATCATCGCCAGGTGGGCAAACAACTTTCACGCCTGAAGGAGGTGATGAGCAACGGTGATGTCTCCCTGGCCGAAAAAATGCGCAAACGAAAGATCCGCTGCACAGACCTTGATGCCCTGCTCCGCAAACATCATCTGCAACGCATGTTGGCCGCCCAGGAGAAATCCGTGGCCAGCCATTCCATCCATATGGGGTTTATGGATGCCATTCAACAAATCAATATCTACAGTGCTGAGATCGCCAAGATTCTGCTCAAGAGTGGCATGCTGCAGGAACAAGACACGGATGAAAAGGATGTGCCCCAAACAAAAGAAAAGGTGGCAACCACTTAACCCACGAAAGTGGAAGAAAACCTCAGGGTTCTTAGGATAAGCCCATTAACAGTAGAGGGACTAATATATCTGCCGTTTAGCCTCGCGACAGGCACAGGCCATGGCAAAGGCAGTATCTGCCCCCCATTTCCGTTCGGAAAATTTTACGGTTACCGCCTTTTTCTTCACCTTGCATCTCCAGGTCGCCTGCCAACAAAAGATATCGTTGGAAGGTTTACCTTGGCTCCATTGCCTGCTGCGTGAAACGCCAAGAACCCCACTGCTATTATTGCACTGGGGCTTTGTTAAAATGCGTTCCACCGGCCATTTCCCCTCCTGCTTTAATTTCTCCAGCTGTTCATCTCTAAAGGTTTTGGCGGCCTGCAAGGCGTGCTCACGCCCGCCAAAATCTTCCGTGCTGAATTCTTGATGGATGCTGGGTCTACCAGCACACCAACCTAGTCGCACGATAAACCCGGCAACCCTATTGGCATGATTTTCTGTTAATTCAGTAATTCCAAACATTGTTTTCATGTGATCTTATATCCTGTCTATTCTGTAAATCCTGTCAAAAAAATTCGCGCCATTCTCCTTACTCAGCCAGACGCTGAGCCACCTCTGGGAAAAGGCTCATATCCGTATGGGGCAGAAAGAGGGAGGCAACATATTGATGATGATAGCCTGGCATCTCGCTTAACTCAAAACTGGTCATCCGCGCCACTACTCCACTAACATCATGACGAATATGGTTACTCAAGGCATTCATCCTGGCTCCAAGCAGAGAACCGTTGCCGATATATTTCACCTTGTCGGGGGAAATCTCCGGCAGCAGACCAATGGAAATGCTGGCATCTAAATCAATAAAAGAGCCAAAGGCACCGGCCAGAATTATCTCCTCTAAATCACTAGTGGCCAGCCCCACCTCCTCGATAAGGGTCTTGACCCCGGCAAAGATGGCGGCCTTGGTGCGGATGAGATTATCAATATCCACCTCATTAATAACAATCTCATCGTTAATACCCCCCTCTTGGGCCAGAACAAGGACATACTCCCAGCCACTACGCCCCTTCCGCAGGCGCTCTCCTGCCAGAGCCTGATCAAACTTCCCAGCATGATCCAGCACCTTATGCTCAAAAAGAGTGGCAATAATAATGAGTAGCCCTGAACCGCAGATACCAGCTGGGGCCTTATTATCCATGGTAATAATCATCGGCTCCAGACTTCCTGGCTGCAGGGAAAAGTCCACGATGGCACCAGGAGCGGCACGCATACCGTGGGTAATGCCAG
>JAOZSN010000088.1:0-9092 GCA_029939635.1 Deltaproteobacteria bacterium | reverse complement strand
AACAGGCGGCACAGACCAACCAGTCACGATTACCAATGACGATCTCGGCATTAGTACCAATATCAATAAACAGAGTGAGCCTGTCACTGGTGTGCATACCTGCACCCATGATACCTGCAACAATATCACCACCCACATAACTGGAGATGGAGGGGTAGATGAGGGCCACGGCATGGGGATCAAGGTTCAGACCAAAATCTGTGGCCCTGATGGGTGGAAAGAGAGTAGAAACCGGCACATAAGGGGCACGCCTGATGTTATCCGGCTCCAGCCCCAACAGCAGATGACTCATAGTGGTATTAGCCGCCAAGGTGATAGCACTAATCTCCTCGCGGTCAATCTCTGCCTTGGTGAGCATCAAACCAATAATCTCATTAATACTTTTACCCACCAGGGACTGCATCTGTTCCAGTCCGTCTTCTTTTTCAGCATGGACAATGCGGGAGATGACATCCTCGCCATAACTGATCTGCCTATTATAGACACCCTCTTCGGCCAAAACCTCACCGCTATGCAGATCCAGGAGCTGGCCCTGCACCGTGGTGGTGCCGATATCAACGGCCAAGCCATAATTTCTCTCCACCCAGTTCCCTGGCTGGACATTCATAATAAAGGACTTGCCACGCTCCTCCCGCACCGGCAATGCCAAGGTAACGGTGACGCGGTAATCATCGTGGCGCAAGGTGCGACGCAATTTCCGTAACACTGCCAGGGGAAGAATGATCCGGTGTCGGTCATATTGATTTTTGAGAGCCAATACCAGGCGTGCCCCGTCACTCATATTATCGCCGCTGGCAGGGCGCGGTAACTCCAGAAAATATTTCTCAATGGGTGGATGAAAGATGCCGGCCTGGCGCAGATCATCAATGGAATACAAAAACTGCCGGGCCCGATGGTGCGGCATGGCAGCAATACTAAGACCCTCCTGGAGAGGCAGGCGAACTACAACATCTCCCTGGGGTTCAGCAGTACAGGCCTGCCTGACGCCCTTGGCCACATCCTCGGGGGAAATACGGTTTCCGGTGCCATGCAGCACCTCACCCTGTTCAATAACCACCGTGCACTTACCGCACACTCCGGTACCGCCACAGGAGGCATTAATATGCAACCCCAGCTCATGAGCGGCAGCCATGATAGTTGTGCCAGGCTCAATGTCGATACTGCGATTATCAGGGAGAAATGTGATTTTCATAAAAGATCCTTTTACTACGAATTACCCAGATCACACAAATAACAGACAATTTTTAAAAAATCCGTGCCAATCTGTGTAATTCGCAGCAAAAAAAATTAGCCCAGTTCAGCCACCTTCATCTCCTGTAGCTGAGACAAGGTAAAAACGGGGCCATCGGTACAGACCATTGTATTGTCCAGATGACAATGGCCGCATACCCCAACACCGCATTTCATGTGGCGCTCCAAGGTGGTGAGAATATGCTCATCCGACCAACCAAAGGCCTGCAAGCGGGCAATGGTGGCCCTTATCATCACCGGTGGGCCACATACCAGGGCGTAGCCATCACCGCTAGAGGACTGATCGGCCAGCAGACCGGTGACGAGCCCCTCCTCACCCTGCCAACTGGGGTCAGCCTCATCCACCGTGAGGCGACAACTAACCCCATCTTGCTGCCATTTTTCAATGGTTGCTCTAAAACATATATCCTCAGGGGTGCGGCTGCCATAGCAGAGGGTGAGGGAAATATCTGTCAACTTCTTCACCTTCTTCCACGACAGACACGACTCCATAACCCCCTTGAGCGGCGCCAGGCCAATACCGCCTGCCACCAGCAACAGGTCCTTGCCCAATAGATCATCTAAGGGAAAGCCATGGCCAAAAGGGCCCCGAACACCTAGATGATCACCCACTGCCATCTCCTGTATTGCGGAGGTCAATAGACCTGCCTTGCGAATAGTCAGATCAAAAAAAGAGGGATTGGCTGGAATGGATGAGATAGAGATAGGTGCTTCACCACGATGGGGCACAGAAAGCATAACAAACTGGCCGGCCTCAAAACGAAAGGGTATCGTCTGGCCCTGGCTATCCACCATGCTCAGACGAAATGTCTTCACCAGATGATTTTCGCTAATTATTTCTTTTATAACTGCTGATTTGGGGGTGTACATAACAAACAGACCTCTTTTAAGGAATGTCGAATGATGAAGGGTGGAAGATGTCTTTAGTAATAAAAAAAGTACCTTCCTTCGACATTCGATATTTCTTGTTCGACATTCTGCGGTTCGTTGTTTCAGGTAAACCGGCTCTGCCGGTGCTCCTGGACTTTCAGTCCCAGCTGTTAAACCCACAGGTCTCCAGCCAGTGGTAGTTTAGTCCTCTACCACTGCCTCAATAAAAGTGGTGATATCCACATGGCCAAAACAGATATCCACACAGCGCCCACAGCCCACACAGCTTGGCTTGCCATGTTTTTCCACGTCATATTTAAGCTTATGGAGGAAACGACGCTGTAAGGCATGATCACTATTGATAGGGTTATGGCCACCAGCCATACGCGTAAAGCCGCTAAAGGTACAGGCATCCCAGCTACGAATACGCTCTCCTTTACTCGGCTCCTGCTGGGCATCACGGATGTTAAAACAGGTACAGGTGGGGCAGACATAGGCACAGCCACCGCAATCAGCACAACGGGCTGAGAGTTGCTGCCAGATCTGTTCGTCTACCTCACCACTGGCCAATATGCGACAGGCATGTTCCACCTCAACCTTCCTCTGGAAACGTCCCCCTGCCTCCAGGCTGAGCTGATATTGCAATTGCACATCTTCCTCTGTGGCTGGCTCAAAAAAATGTCCCCAGGCCTGCAATATCTGCTCTCCCTGTTGGCGACCTGCCTCCACCAAAAAACGGTCACCCAAGTCAGTCAACTGCAGATCATAACCATACTCCATGAAAGGGCCACTGCCCGTGGCATTACAAAAACAATTGGCAAAGGGCGTGGTGCAGGCCAGGGTGATGATGGTGGTATCCTGCCGCCGCGCAAAATAGGCATCATCCCGCTCAGGAGAAGAAAAAATCATATCCATATAAAGGACAGCATGGAGATCACAAGAGCGCACGCCAAAAAATAGTGTGGGCTGAATATGACGTTGGGGGGTGAACTCATACCCTGCAGTCGTATCATAGGTCTGAATCACCTCCTGCTGGGGAAAGAAAAAACCTTTTAAAGAGGCCTGGGGCTGCTTGCTCAAATCCAGCTCTGTGCCATCAATATCAGTGATTTCCGTGTACAAAGTATCACCCCATTGATTAGTGACAGGGGCCACCAGACTTTTATCACGCCCCAACTTGCGGAGCAGACCTTGGAGATTATCCTTTGCTAATATCACTGTTGTTTCCTTCATGACTCCACCCTTGCTACTTTGACAGCACACACCTTAAACTCCGGGCATTTGGCAATAGGATCAGCTGCGCCCGTGGTGAGCAAATTTACCGGAGCCTCACTAAAATGAAAGGTGGTGTAGACCTGCCCTGGCCTAATATCCTCACTTATCTGGGCCCAAAGACGAATGGTACCACGCCGCGAGGTAAGCTCCACCAAATCACCATTTCTGATGGCTGACGTGGTGGCATCCACCGGATTTATCTGCAACAAGGCCTTATCACTCTCCCTATTTAGACTGGCACAGCGCCGGGTCATGGTGCCGGTATGATAGTGGTGATAAATACGACCGGTAATCAGGGTTAAAGGAAAGGCATCACCTGGCGGCTCAAAGGGTTCCTGGTGTTGGGCCGGGGTGAAATGACCCTTACCACCACTAAAATAATGTTTATGCAGGAAGGGCGTTCCAGGATGATCCCTATTAGGACAAGGCCATTGCAAGCCCCAGGAGGAGCGCAAACGATCATGGTGCATCCCACCATAGATTGGAATAAGTAAGGCAATCTCCTCCATGACCTCAGCCATGGACTCATAATACATCTCATAGCCCATACGTTCAGCCAGCTCAGCAATGATCGTACTGTCTGGCTTGCACTCACCAATGGGTTCAATTACCTGATGCATGTACTGCACCCGCCGCTCTGAATTGGTCACGGTGCCACTCTTCTCGGCAAAGGAGGCGGCCGGAAAAACAACATGGGCCAGCTGGGCAGTTTCAGTAAGGAAAATATCTGACACGGCCAAAAAATCTAAGCCCTCCAGGGTGGCCTGCACCTTGGTCTGATCCGGGTCGCTCAAGATGGGATTCTCACCCATGACAAACATACCGCGCAACGTACCATTGTGACCGCTATGGGTCATATCAAGCACGGTGCGGCCTGGTGTTAGCGGTACATCCACCCCCCAACATTGCTTGAACTTTTGGCGAATCTGCATATCAGCCAATGATTGATAGCCTGGCAAGCAGGCAGGCAAGGCAGCCATATCGCAGGCCCCTTGGACATTGTTCTGGCCCCGTAAGGGATCAACCCCGGCATTTTCCTTTTCCACATTGCCGGTGAGCATGGCCATGTTGGCAATGGTCTGCACATTATTGGTGCCGCAGATATGCTGGGTAATACCTAGACAATAGCAAAAGGTAGATTTATAGGCGCGGGCATAGAGACAGGCCGCAGTGTGCATCAACTGGCGGTCAACCCCGGTGATGGCTGCAATCTCGTCCAGGTCAATTTTAAAAAGTTGATCACGCAGGGCAATGAAATTTTCGGTGCGCATCTCAATGAAATGATCATCGGCCAGCCCCTCATCGAGGATGATACGCATCATCCCGTTGAGCAGGGCAATATCAGTCCCTGGCCGCAGGGCAAGGTGGACATGGGCCTCTTGCGCCAGTGCGGTGCGGCGCGGATCAATAACAATAAGTTTGGCGCCGCGATCCACCGCTGCCAAAATGCGACGGGCAATCTGGGGATGGGCCTCTGTGGTGTTAGATCCAGAGACAATAACCACATCAACATCTTCCAGCTCGTTGATAGAGTTTGTCATGGCACCGCTGCCAAATGCCGTGGCCAGACCGGCCACAGTGGGAGCGTGTCAGAGCCGGGCACAGTGATCAATATTATTGGTGCCTAGCACGGCCCGACTAAATTTCTGCAGCAGATAATTTTCCTCGTTGCTACATTTAGCGGAGCTAAGAAGACCCAAGGCATCCGGGCCATTGCTGTCTCTAATCTCACTTAAGCGACGGGCTGTGTAGTCCAAGGCCTCATCCCAGCCCACCGGCACCAACTTATTATCCTTTCGGAGCAATGGTGTAGTCAGGCGCTCAGGATGGTGGATAAATTCGTGGAGATGCCAGCCTTTAACACAAAGATTCCCCTGGGATATTGGATGATTACGGCTGGGTGAAGAGGCAACCACCCGACCATTTTCCTTCCCTAAATACACCCCGCAACCGCAGCCACAATAGACACATATTGTTAGAATCTGTTCCATATTTATCCCTGCCAGAATGAATAGCGTTACACTCGTCAACCATAGTGTGCAAAATTATCATATAAAAAAGCAAGGGAAAACATAGGAAGAAGCAAGTAGAAAAAGGGCTACCAACGCCCCTTTCTGGGGGAACGCTCCGTACTCTCGGCAAGCAAGGAGCTAAAGTCCTGGCCGCTTATCTCACGGGCCCCAAGACTGGCAAGATGTGGAGTCTGCATCTGGCAATCAATGAGATCAAAATCCCAGCCCAGGAGAAGATCAACCAAGGCGGCCATGGCCACCTTAGAGGCGTTGGTCTGACGGGAAAACATCGACTCACCAAAAAAACATCCCCCCAGCGAGACACCATAGAGGCCACCTACCAACTCGCCATCCAGACGACACTCCACGGAGTGGGCCCAGCCCTCTTCATGGAGACGGATATATGCCTCCTGCATTTCCGCCACTATCCAGGTGCCCTCCTCTGCAGCACGGGGAGCAGCACACCCGGCTATGACCCCAGCAAAATCCTCATCAAAACTGACCTGAAAAACGCCCTGCCTAATGGTGCGGCTCAAGCGACGTGAACAGTGAAACTGGTTAGGAAAAAGAACCATCCGTGGATCAGGAGACCACCAGAGGAGAGGATCTTCAGCAGAGTACCAAGGAAAAATACCCATGGAGTAAGCGAGAAGAAGACGCTCCACAGAGAGATCTCCACCCACGGCCAGTAGGCCATCCTCCCGGGCAAGATAGGGTGGCGGGAAGAGAAGTTCGTCTGTAAGTTGAAAAATCATTTTTTAAAAAGCAGGGGTCAGGGGTCAGGGGTCAGGGGTCAGGAAAATCGAAGCGGGGGTGGTTAGTGGTGTCAACAACAAAGAAAGCGCTTTGCAAACAGTGCCAAGATATATATCATAATTTTCAGTAGCCCCATTCTGACTCCTGTCTTCTGACTTCTGACTCCTGAAAAAGACTATGACTCAAAATCACCCTACCCGCTCCTGTCCATTCTGTCGTGAAACCATCTATGCCAATGCCTTGGTCTGTCGTTTCTGTCGGCGCGACATCCCTCTAACGCGAGGGCCCAGCCAGCGCGCACGACCATCCTGGCTCCCTCTGCTCTTTGCCACTGCCATTGCCATTGGTGGCGCAGCATTACTCTCCTGCGAACTACGCCGAGAGAGGCGCTATTGGGATGACAAGTTCACCTTTCTGGATAACGAGGAGAGCTAAACCACAATCAGCCTCCAGGCCCTTGCGGGAATGTTCCATCTTCTCTAACTTGTCGGGAGGTTGAAAAAGGGAAGCCCTGATCTCTTTGGCCTCAAAGCCCTCAGCAACCAGCCACTGCACTATCTGCCGCACCTCACAAAAGCGGGCGTAGCGATAAAAGGGGTGATCCGCCTCTTTTTTGGCCTGCAGATGCTCCCCCCAGGGGCCGTCAGCAGGAATCACCCCAAGCACCAGATAGCCACCTGGTTTTAAGACACGATAAATCTCAGCCAACACCTTTTGGGGTTCCTGGGTGAAACAGAGGGTAAAGAGTAAATACATGGTACCCACACTGCCAGAGCGCAAGGGCAAATCTTCACCCACCCCCTGACAGACATGATCAATACGCTCAGCCGCCTTGGAAAGAGGAGCAAGGGCTGGATCAATCCCCACACTTACCCCCAATTTTTCAGCAAAACGGCCCGGCCCCACACCCAATTCAAAACGTGGTTCAGGGAGCAGAGTGGTTAATTCCTGTAGGGCCGTCAGCTCAATATCAAAAAGAAGACTATCATCATACCAACTATCGTATTCATCAGCACGCTGCTCAAATACGGCGGCGGCCTGCTGCCAGGTAACTTCAGTTTCGGGTTTCATATTTTCAGAGGGTCAGGGGTCAGGGGTCAGGGGTCAGGGGTCAGGGGTCAGGGGTCAGGGGTCAGAATAGCGCGTCTGACAAGGAGGGCAATATTTTTCTCCACTCCCCATGAGTAATTTCTTTTTTGCCAGACACCAAGTATGTTGCTACCTTAATTTCTAGTTGCCAACCCTAAACCCACATGTCATCAACAGTTGTTAAAAACTATGCCCAACAGTCGCTTTCAAACGTCAATCACTAATTCGAACGAATTCACCCTTACCTTTGAACTGGTACCAGGAAGAGGTAGTCGCTCCAGCCAACACAGCCGTATCATGCAATTAGTACAGGAGATGGCCGGAGATGGCCGGGTCTGTGCGGTAAGCGTTACTGACAATGCCGGTGGCCATGCCATGTTGGCTCCTGGAGTGGTAGGTCAAGAGATCATGGCTGCAGGCCTTGACGTTATCAGCCATTTTTCCTGCAAAGACAAAAACCGTAACAAGATGGAAAGTCTGCTTTTTGGCTGGGACAGGGTTGGTCTGCGCAACCTGCTGGTTATCAGCGGAGATTACCCCCAACGCGGCTATTGCGGCCATCCCAAACCAGTCTTTGACCTGGATTCAGTACAGACAGTGGATATGATCTGCCGCCTTAATGCCGGTGAATCGAGCCTGCCCACCTCTTTTTTTATTGGTGTGGCCATTTCTCCCTTTAAGCTACTGGAAGCAGAGCAGCACCTGCAGTATAAAAAACTGCACCGAAAGGTGGCAGCAGGTGCCCAGTACGGCATAACCCAACTTGGTTTTGATGCCCGAAAATACCATGAGGCGCTGCTCTACTGTAAAACAAACGACCTCCCCCTTCCCCTGCTGGGCAATCTTTTCATCCCTACCATGGCTGTTGCCAAGCTTATGCACGATGGGAAAATACCCGGCTGCATTCTACCAGAATCCCTCTGGCAGATTATGAAACAAGAGGCTCAGCAGTCAGATAAGGGCAAGAAAGCACGGTTAACCAGAGCAGCAAAACAGCTCAGTATATTAAAAGGTATGGGCTATAGTGGAGCCCATATCGGTGGTCCAGCCCTGACCATGGTAGATATCGATTATCTCCTGAGCACAGCAAACACCCTACAAAATGATTGGCAACAGCTCCTTGCTGATTTTAATCATTGGCCAGACAACGGCTTTTACTATTTTCAACAGGATACAATAAAAGGACTAAACACTACGGAAGTGACGACCAACCAGGCAGTGGAGCCACCCTCACTACTCTATCGTTTCAGTGCTGCATGCCACAACCTCGCCTTTGAACCGCAAGGTGCCCTGTTTAAACCAGCCCAAAAAACCTGTGCCTTGGTGGAGGATAATTGGCTCCATGGCCCCTTCTTTGCGTTGGAACACCTGAGCAAATTCATCCTCTATGCCTGTCGCAACTGCGGCGACTGCACCCTAGCCCATTATGGCTATTATTGCCCCCAATCAGGGTGCGCAAAATACCTGCTCAATGGCCCCTGCGGCGGGAGCCAGAATGGCTGGTGCGAGGTATACCCTGGCAAAAAGAAATGCCACTATGTGAAGGCCTATAAAAGACTACAAGGAGTTGGTAAGCAGGATGAAATATGCCAGGAATTCATCTCCCCCCGTGACTGGAGCCTGAACAACACCTCATCCTGGCTCAACTTCTATGGGGGGAGGGATAATACGAAGAGAAAATGCTGAAAACTACAGTTGTCAGCAGACAAGTTCTACGTAATCTTGCAACTGATAACTGACGACAGGCAACCGGTAACTGTTTATTAATGTACCTTGCGAGCCAAACGCCCGTTGAACTGGGCATAAATGGTGAAAATGGCCCACCACTCAAGATCATTA
>JAOZSN010000229.1:734-3231 GCA_029939635.1 Deltaproteobacteria bacterium | reverse complement strand
ATAAGGGTGTTGCAATGATTGTTGATTTAGCACAGAAAAACATAATGTTACAGGTCGAAACCAACAAGAACTGCCGTGCCAAGACGTATTGTCTACGTAATTACAGGTAGTTACCTCAGTGTCTATTTCTTGCCTGGTTATTGTCCTAAAAAAAACAGGCAATTTAGCTACGACTTTTTTAGAAAACCAAAAAACACCTATAGAAAACCCAAATTACATTGTGAAAACAGTTGCTTAAAGCAGAAAAGCCTCTATAGTGTGGAAAGAATCCCTACAAAAAGATCCTTACACAAAAAAGAGGCTTGTCGTGCATCATAAAAATATCAAACTCACCATAAAAAAACAACTAAAAAAGAAATTTCCAAACTGGAAGCGATTGACTAAAAAAGTAAAAAGACAACTTGCCGTTGAAGTACTTGCCGAATATGCAGAGAAATATGATTTCTCCCAGAAAATTGAAGCAACCAAAGCGGAATTACTTGGCATAGAGACACAATGTCCTGATAAAGGCATTATTAAACTTGATGAAATGGCTCAATTTATTGAAAAGGTAAATGGCAGCAAGATAACCAAGCTCTGCAACTACAAACGTTCACCTATCTATATTGAAGATGAAGAGCTGCGGGTTGTTGACAATCTAATTGATGACGGGATTATCAATCGCTTACTAGCTTATTCCGGTTATACCCCTGCGATGCGTGACATCTTTCCTAGTAATTATTTGCGTGCTGAATTGCTGAAGGCAATCAAATATCCTGAGATAAGTTACCGTAAATTTTGTAAAAAAGAGTATATGGGCCTTGATCGTAAGGAAAACCGGGTATTTATGGGTTTACCTCTCCATAAAAACAAGATGATTACTCATAACCAACTTTCTACTTTTCGCAGTAGTTTAACATTTGTACAGCAAGTAAATCTGCTAGTCTACTTTCTCCATCATTTTTACAAATCTGGATTACTTGGAGACTGTCATCTCCATGCAATTGATTCAACAGAATTGGCAAATTATTGTAAAGTACCATTGACGAGTGTGAAAATTAAAGGAAAGAAGATAAAAATATACAACGACATCGACTGCGATTGTGGAGCACGACGCAACAAGCGTGACAAATCATCATTTGTCGTCGGATACCGCCTGCATACCCTCACCGCAATTGATGCAAAAACAGGCCACAGCTTTCCTCTTGTTTCTCTTCTTGCCCCAGCCAATCACCATGACAGTCATTTTCTTTCCGTCCTGGTTCCTTTAGCTCAGGCAATGGGCATTGACGTTAAACTTATTACAGCTGATGAAGCCTACCACGATATAGATGGTTCCTTATTCGAAGAAACCGGTGCAATTGTTACAACTCCACCATCGAAGAGAGTAGCTTTGCCAGAAAATGTTGATGCTGATCTCGGACAGGTTTTTTGTAATGACTTGTGTACAACTCCTATGCTCCATGTAGGGCTTGAAGATCAAAAGCATGAGTATAAATGCAGCACTGAACCCGGAGCATGTCAACACTCATCGACATGCCCTCAATGCCGCTTTGTTCCAGTTGACAGAGGACTTTTTCAACATATTCCATACCATACAAAACAGGTAAAACAAGCCATTGATATTCGCAAAAATTGCGAACGCCCATTTAATCTTTTGAAAAACCAAACTGGGCTAGAGAACATAAGAGTACGAAGCCAACATGCGACTATGGCAAGATGTACCCTGAGCACTATTGCTACATTATTACTTGAAATGGCCGGAACAAGAAGAAAGAAAAAGCCACAGACTAAACCTCAACAGTTACCAATGATGGAACAGAATGCAGCCTGACAATTATGACTAATTGACGTCCCGTAGAAAAGTAAACACGGTGACACAATCTTTATGTTATCGACGGTCAGTTTATCACAGTCCGTACCGAGCTACCCACAAAATGGGTTCAGAAAAGCTAAACAACGAAGCGATAAGCAGGAACCACGACCAACATAAAAATTAGCAACTTAAAAATGCTAAAATAGCATACGGATGGGGTGAAAACTAGGTTGGGTTGGCTACTTTTGAACACCCTTAATTCTCCTTATATTTCATTAATTGGTTGTTTTTGTTTACAGATGTATAAATTCCGCTCAAGATCAGTGAAATACTCCCACAACATAGTGTCCAGATTCTCGATGCGATAGGGCATAATAAACTCGCCAAGCGTGACCAGGGATTCGGCAAAGCGATGGGGCGTGGTGGGGTCGCGCTGATTTTTGGCCTGGCCCAGATCGGTTATACCGTGAAAACCTGTGGCAACGGGAACCAGCCAACCCTTTTCCTGACGGCTGCTTGCCCAGCTTACCTTGCCATTATCATCAATTTCCGAAAAGTGGTTCACCTGGAGAAAACTAAGCAGGGCATCAAGACCATCCTTGCCGTCTGCCATGGCCTGCTGCATAAGATCACGCCGTTCAACCAGGCCAGGGGCGTGGCTGAAACCAGAATCACCTTTTTACCCCAGCAGATCTTGTGCAG
>JAOZSN010000229.1:0-724 GCA_029939635.1 Deltaproteobacteria bacterium | reverse complement strand
TCTAAAAATTTTCTTCGGGAACCTTCATCATCAACGGTGGTGTAATCAGAGGAAGCCGCAGAAAGAATATCACCGCCAGCAAATTTCATACGCCCCTGAATCAGGCTATCTATTGTCGTGGTGAAATCATCTAAGCCAGCAAAACCTAAGCCTTCACACTCAATGGCCAAGGAAACAGTAAGATGGCAACGGGCCTCTTCGACAAAGGGCGGCCGTACCGCATTTTGCGGATCACCCTTCTTGGTTTTAGGGACAAGGGGATTGCCAGTTCCGATGATAGAGTGGACATAATCGCCATCTCCTTTAATGGTTTGCAAATCAATCTGATGGCAGACCACAGCCACACTCTTAAATTTAACCTCAGCATAATCAGTGTCCGCAAGTTTACGCTCCAGGGCATGGACACCGCCAAGCCAGGCTGTCATGGCCGGAAAGCCGATGGTGTATGGACTGGAGAGGGCATTAGCATTGTGTATTTTAATGCGTGGAATCAGCAATAGTTTCATCCTCTCCCAGAGAAAAAGCCTGATTGGCATGAAGTTTTTTATAAGTTCTGACAAACCAGATGGCCAATTCCTTTTGCATTGCAGCAAACCAGGACGATTCATCCTCCCTCCTGGCCTTATAGAGCTGATCCAGCCAAATCTTTTGGTATTCAGGCAAATGCTGATAGTTATCCGACTCTGACCATCCTGGTTCCAGGCTGCGTATAGTCCAAACACGA
>JAOZSN010000228.1 GCA_029939635.1 Deltaproteobacteria bacterium | reverse complement strand
CTGAGCAGAATGATGCCGCTGAGAAATTTGGCGCTGTTGTGCTGGCCACTGGTTGGATTCCTGCTGATGTTTCAGAGTATGAGCATCTTGGATATGGAACCAATGATAAGGTTGTGACCAATGCCCAGTTTGAGGCAATGGCCAAAGAGGGTAAGCTTTCTGGAGTTAATTCTGTTGCCTTTATTATGAGCCCTGGTGCTGAAGAGCATGATATGGACTTCCCTTATGCCAACTCTGTAACCTCTATGGTTGCCTTGAAGCAGGCCAAATATGTTCGTGAGGCTAATGCGGATGCAAAGGCATATATCCTCTATCAACACATGCGTACCCCTGGTCATATGGAGATGTTTTACAAGGGCATCCAGCAGGATGACGGTATCTTCCTGACCAAGGCCACTGTTACTGGTGTTGAAGGTGGTACGGTTAAGGCTAAGGATACCCTCCTTGGTGAGGATCTGGAGATCGATGCTGATCTTATCGTTCTCGCTGCTGGTATGGTACCCACCACCGCTAACGAGCCTACCATCAATATGGCCTATCGTCAGGGTAATGCCTTCCTTGATCTGGACCTTTTTGATGGTTATGCTGATTCCCATTTCATTTGCTTTCCTTACGAGACCCGCCGTACCGGTATCTATACCTGTGGTGGAGTACGTAAGGCCATGAATATGGATGAGACCATTGATGACGCCACTGGCGCTGCCTTAAAGGCCATTCAGGCCATGGAATCTGCTGATCGTGGTGTCGCTGTTCATCCTCGTTCTGGTGATGCAGCGTATCCTGAGTTCTTCTTCCAGCGCTGTACCCAGTGTAAGCGTTGCACCGAGGAGTGTCCTTTTGGCGCTCTTGATGATGACGAGAAGGGTACACCGCAACCTAATCCAACCCGTTGTCGTCGCTGTGGTACCTGTATGGGTGCCTGTCCTGAGCGTATCATTAGCTTCAAGGATTACAGTATTGATATGATCGGCTCCATGGTTAAGGCCATTGAGGTTCCTGATGATGATGATGACAAGCTACGCATCATTGTCTTTGCCTGTGAGAATGACGCTTATCCTGCCATGGATATGGCTGCCATGCAAAAGCACACCTTGAACAGCCTAATTCGTGTTATTCCTGTGCGCTGCCTTGGTTCTGTGAACATGGCTTGGATTCGTGATGCCATGTCTGCTGGTATGGACGGTGCTTTAATGCTTGGTTGTAAATATGGCGATGATTACCAGTGCCACTTTGTTAAGGGTTCTGAGATTGCTGATACCAGAATGGGTAATGTTGGTGAAACCTTGAGCGCCTTGGGTGTAGAGCCTGAGCGTTGTGGTGTTCGTCAGATTGCTATTTCTGATTACAACAAGATCGGTGATATCATCGAAGAGTTTGTTGAAGAGATCATCGAGTTAGGTCCAAGTCCGTTCAAAGGCTTCTAGTCTTTAATTTGCTTGTCTTTTTGGCTAAGAATGGCGCATGTCGTCATTCTTAGCCTATTTTATTATAGATGAATTCGCAAAGACGGTTTGCCGGCTTTGCCTGGCGAATCATTTTTAAGGAGAGAGAAAATGAGGGTTAGTCCTGATTTAGATTTCATCAGATACATGAAGAGTGCAGGAGGCGACACCCTGAAAAAGTGTTACCAATGTGCCACATGTTCTGTCATGTGCCCCCTGGCCACTGACGATAATCCCTTCCCTCGGAAGGAGATGGTTTGGGCTCAGTGGGGTCTTAAGGACAAGTTGGTCACCGATGCCAATGTCCTGCTTTGTCACCATTGTGGTGATTGTACTGCATATTGCCCACGTGGTGCTAAGCCTGGTGATGTAATGGGTGCTATCCGTGCCTATCTTTACACCAACCATGGTTTCCCCAGTGGCTTGGCCAAGATGGTTGCTGATCCCTCAAAGATCGCCATGACCATTGCCCTGCCAGCTTTGATTGTTGCTGCCATGTGGTTTATTTCTGGTGGTATGCATCTGCCCACCGCTGAGTATATGGCTGATCATGGGTTTGGTTCTTTCTTTGGTCACTGGGATTGGCCTTGGTTGTCCAAAAATGTTCTCTTTATTGACGCCATTTTTCTTCCCTCCTTCTTTTTGGCGGTCTATTCGTGTTATCGCGGCGGCTCAAATTTATGGAAAGGTATGGAGAAGAACTACAATGTCTCTCCAGACTTCCGTCCCTCGGCCAAGCAGTTGGCTGTGGAATTCTTTTGGCCAGCTATCAAAGAAACTATGGCTCATACCCGTTTTCTGGAGTGTAATGAGAATAAGGACCGCGCCCGTGGCCATAAGCCATTGATGTGGGCTTTTATAGGGTTAGCCATTGTTACCGCTTACTCTGCCTTTAAGCAGGATGTCATTGGTATCTGGATTCCTTCCATGCATGGTCCCTTAAGCCTCTATGATCCCTTTAAGATTCTGGCCAATGTTTCAGCCATTGCCATGGTTATTGGTATTGGTATTCTCTGGGGTAATCGCGCCGCTTCTGAAGAGGCTAACGGAGGCAAGCCTACCTATTTTGATTGGTTCTTGATCTACGAGATTATGGCCGTTGCTGTAACAGGTATTTCCTCAGAGCTGTGTCGTCTTATCGGTATTCCTGCACTGGCCTATTTCATGTACTATCTGCATCTTGTTTCTGTTTTGATGCTCTTCTTGTACATGCCATACACCAAGTTTGCCCATCTCGTCTTCCGTACTGTTGCTATGGCCTTTGAGCGTTATCGCGACTCAGGTATGGTTAAGAAGTAAATAAAAGTCCGGCAGTGCCTCATCTTCGCCCGTTTCTCCCTGATCACATAGCCCGCTATGTTTCACCGGGATAAACGAACGAATCTAAGGTGCTGACGAACTTTTATTCCTGTATTGATTGTATTTTATTTTTTTGTAGTGATTTTATAGTGCACGATAATCACTTGTTTACGGTGGTAAAAAAGTTGTTGATTTTTACTGCCGGAGCGATTATCGTGCACCGTTTTTTGAACAAGAAAATATAAGCGATGCACTTCTATTTCTAAGGCAATACTCTCCTTTGGCTAAATGCCGCAAGGCTGGACTAAAAAATGTTCAGGAGTGCCTTAGACTCGTTCGTTTAGGCCTGTGAAGCATAGCGGGCTATGTGAGCAGGACAAAACGGACGAAGATGAGGTGTTCCTGAACATTTTTTAAAAGCTGGCGTAGCTCAACTGGTAGAGCAGCTGACTTGTAATCAGCAGGTTGCGGGTTCGAGTCCCATCGCCAGCTCC
>JAOZSN010000227.1 GCA_029939635.1 Deltaproteobacteria bacterium | reverse complement strand
GTGCTAAGCAGATGGTTAAGTTCTGTCGTGATAACGCAGACTTCAAACCAGAGCTTAAGCAGACTGCCCAAGAGCTGGCTGACGAGATCTACGCTCCAGTAAAACTGTACCACGAGCATGTTGGTGCAACCACTGCTGAGAACGTTAACCCCAACTACTGCAAGCCTGCAGGTCTGATGATGCGTCTCATGAAAGCCACTGATGAGTATGGTGGTGGTGTTGCGACTTATTACATGACCTCTGGTAAGCTTCTTGGAATCTGCATGGATCTGCTTCAATTGCTCCGTGAAGATGCTGCCAAGATGGCTGCTGGCGACCTCCATGAGCTGATGCGCGCCTGGGAGAATTACCACCGTATCTGGTGTGTTGAATCTCACATTCGTCACATTCAGTTCCGTGAGGAGTCTCGCTACCCAGGCTTCTATTATCGTTCTGACTTCCCGACCTGTGATGACGAGAATTGGAAGTGTTTCGTCAACTCTACTTTCGATCCTGAGACCCAGGAGTGGAAGTGTGAGAAGGTTGAGTGTATCAATGTTGTTGAGACCGAGCCTTGGCTGTAAGCAGTATCTCCCATTAGCTGCCTGATAGCAGCCTGGCCTTATGGTTGGGTTGCTTTTTTGTAAGCTGAAAAATCCCTGTATGCCTTTATGGTGTGCGGGGATTTTTTTGTTGCAGGGGAGAGATGCTTAAATCCGGTGTTCTGGGTTGCTGAAAGCTGTTGTTGATTATTGTGGCTGTAGTTGTTATCTTTTGCGAAAAGGACTAAGTCCGTAGACTAAGGAGGGGCGTATGCAGGTGGTAAATGTCCATGAGGCTAAAACAAATTTTTCCAGGTTGTTATCTAGAGCCCATACCGGAGAAGAAATTATTATTGCCAAGGCTGGAAAGCCATATGCCAAGTTGGTGCCTCTTGCACAGGTAAAAAAGAGGAGACCTGGTCTGGTCAAGGGTGCAGTTACTGATAGCTTCTTTGAGCCATTACCTGAAACGGAGTTGCTGGCATGGGAAAAGTGACTTTGCTGTTGGATACCCATATTTTTTTATGGTGGTTATTTGCTGACCCTCGTCTCCCTACAGGGATAGGAAATATTGTGGAGGATGTAAATAACCCCATCCTGGTCAGTTCTGCCTCTGTATGGGAAATTGCCACGAAGTTTCGTTTAGGTAAACTTCCTTTGGCCGCAAAGGTAGCAAAGAATGTCCCGGCTTGTATTGATAAGGCTGGCTTTTTGCCCTTGGCAGTGCAACCGGAGCATGCCCAGTTGGCAGGGGATTGGGATATGGCCCATCGCGATCCCTTTGACCGAATGCTGGCTGCCCAAGCAAGCTTGGTAAATATTCCTCTGGCGACAGTTGATGCAGCCCTGAGCGATTTCCCCATTCAGGTTATCGGTAAATAATCAGCCACAAAACATAGTGTTAGCGATTATTTCAGCTGGCCGGATGAGTTAAGTTGTGAGTTGGTAGGCGATGTAATTTTTAATATGTCGCCCGTATCCTCAGCGTTGCCATGGTATTTTCTGCAACCTGGCATTTTTCAAAGGTTGACAAGAGGTTTGCTGATAACAGAGTAAAAAGGTACTGCTTCCCGGCTTGGGAGGCAGCGCTTTTTTTTGTTTACTGATGCGTTATCCAGCTCTCAGTGACGGTTTCGCCAATATTCAGGGCGCCTTTTCTGGTGCGCAACTGCGATTACTCGGATGAGATCTTCCTCAATCACATAGAGGAAGCTATAAGGAAAACGATCGATTAACTTTTGGCGAACCTCTTTACTGATTAACGGGTATGTCGTGGGCGTAGCCAGTATTTCTTCCATGGTATTTTCAATTTTATCAAGAAAAGAAGCTCCAAGGCCAAGGGATCTACTCTCGTAATATCGAGCTGCTTCCATCACCTCGGCCTCAGCTTCCACGTGGAAGGTTAGATTCATCATGCGATTGCTGCCCGGGCTTTTTTTATTACTTCATCGGCTGGAATTTCTTCTGCTTTCCCTGCCCGCAACTCCCTGAGTCGTTGTTCTGCTTCGGCAACCCATAATTGCAAATTCTCTTCATCGGAAGGCGCATCAAGGCTTAATATTAATTTCTCGGCAAGTCTAGCTCTATCATTTATCTTGAGCCCCATTGTGGCAGATTCAAGCTGGTTAATGTTCATGCTGTTTTCCTCTTGATATAATTGGACTAAATTTACAGTAAAATATATGGAGAATATCAAGTTTGTGCAACTCTTTTGCTGAGTAGGCATAGGAAATGACAGGCTATTCCGGGGATGCCAAGTTTAATCCGTGGGCAACTCTCAGTTGTTCCAGTTTTTTGGGAGTGCTTATTTTTTTGTAGGTGCCCTGTTAGACCAACCAGTTCTCCAGCTTTAACTCCTTGATCATGGAAAAATGACGCAGATTTGCCGAGACAAGGGTGAGGCTGTGGGACAGGGCAATGGCGGCAATCTCCAGATCGGCCAAATCCAATGGTCTGCCCTGTTTTTCCAGGCGAGCTCGCACTGGTGGTTGAAATGGTCTTTCCAACTACTATAAGGTTGGCCATTGTTTCCGTAAACTTGAAATATAAAGCACTTCTGAACAACAGCGAAGCGGTGTCATCCAGTCCGTAAATTCACCGTAGAGATTATCTTCGGTGAATAGTTACACATATTCTTCCCCCACCATTGCTGCTGGACACCTGAAACCTTCATTAAAAAGTTGATTAGCCATTCATTTTCTGGTAAATGACATGAGCTAATATAAAATATTCCCTGAATTTCGAACAGTTAAGCTTTGCGAACATTGTAATGTTGCAACTCTTACTAGGGGAAATGTAGGATTTTATTAATATTTTTTTTGTGGAGGAGTGGCATGACAGATCAGAATTCTGGCGCAGTACTGGTCGTTGGTGGCGGCATCAGCGGTCTTACTGCTGCCCTGGAAGCCGCAGAGGTAGGAAAGGATGTGTTCTTGATTGAAAAGAACGCTTACATGGGTGGTCGTGTAGCCCAGTTAAATCAGTACTTTCCTAAGCTTTGCCCCCCGTCTTGCGGGTTAGAGATTAATTTTCAGCGTCTTAAGAAGAATCGTAAGATTCGGATGTATAATATGACCACGGTTAAGTCCGTATCCGGGTCAGCTGGAGATTTTGAAGTAACCTGCGTTACCGAGCCCCGCTTTGTAAACGCTAATTGTAACTGCTGCGGCGACTGTGTTGATGCCTGTACTGATGAGGTCGATAATGACTTCAACTA
>JAOZSN010000226.1 GCA_029939635.1 Deltaproteobacteria bacterium | reverse complement strand
AGAAGAACTAAGCAGATTGCGGCGCTGGAAACAGCAGAGACTGGACGAAATAATAGGCTGCAACAGCAAGTCATGCCTCTTGTTCTGTCCTGAGGGGCAAAACAGCACCATGCTTGCCGCCAATGAATCAATCAATATCATCCAACAGGCCATGCGGCAGGCAAGCGGAGAGACCAGGCTGGTCTTTCATAACCTGCGCCACAGTTTTGCCACCTTTCTTCTCCTTCGCTTACTTGCAGATGATTACCCCGGCATCCTGCCTGGGTCCTGGTGCTTTGAGGAGAATGAATGCCCGGACGGCATCAGCCAAATCAGCCTCAGACAGGCCCTGCTGCACAACAGAAACAAGTGGCCGGCCCGCCGTCTGCTCTATCTCATTGCCCTGCTCTGCGGCCATCTTGACCCGGAAGAAACCGTAAGCACCTATCAGCATCTCCTTGATTATGCCTTAGGTTATATACTGCAAAGAAATACCCAAGTCATTGACCTCACGGCACAGGCTGCCATTCTTGGCCTTGGCCTGCCAGGCATCAAAACCCACAGACGTAAATTTGCTCTCAAGGGCAAAACAACCTATGCGGATCTGTTTCGCATTGCGATAAGACAAATTGCCCATAAGGCAACAGACCCGGAACTTATCAGCTTAGAGCACGCCCCTCTTCATCATAAAATGGCAAAAGGAAATAGTAACCAGCTTATCCCATCCCCCTTTGTCCTGTATGACATATTCCGGCAACTGGCGGAAGACACCCCTTTACGCACAGTTGCCAGGGTCTATGGATATGAGGAAGAAAATATATCAGACTGGCTATCAATAGCCAAAGAGTTGGCCAATATAAAAACAAGCCAGGGCCTTTCCAGGCTTGTTCCGGAACAAAGTGGCCAAAAGTCCAGCCATTATCGCAGAGGCTATCCAACATTAGCCGGAATCTGTCCGGCAAGACCCCACGCCATAGCCGATAACCAGGATGCCTTAAAAATTTTCAACGGCGTCTGCGCCCTTGCCAAGACAGACCCGGAACTTGCCAGCAGGGGACTGCAAATATACAGCCATAATGCCACCAGTTCCCGCAGCAAAAGTTTACGTATCAAAAATACTGCTGACATGCAGAGCTATGTAACTTTTTTGAATAAGTCTGAGATTGCCAAGGTACGCATCAGGGTCTTACTTTGGCCAAATCCCGACAAATCAGTAACCAAACAGTGCCGTTACTGGGCCAGGCTCCTCTCCCTGCCGCTCAAACAGATTCACCTTGAAACCAAGAGCAATAATAAGCCCCCAAAAGCCCCTTACGGCAACCCCACCATCATCGTAACAACCAGCCAGGCACCAGAAAAAATCAAAAGAATCCAGGTAAGAGGGAAGACAAATCCCCCCTCCGGCCCGGCGGTTGGGCTTAAATTTGCCCTGTTCATGGCAGCGGTTGTATTAATGAGAGAAAAAGAGAGATTTTTCTTGAGGTGCCTTAACCGTAAATCGTAAAAGAGCTAATAGTGCAAACCATGGAAATAAATCCACTTTTGACAGAAAATATCCACCAGGCAACCCCAGATCTTTACATAACCGAGCTGAGATTATATGACAGGACAGCTCCTGACCCTGTTTTGCTCAGGAGTGTTACCACTCTTTCGCCGGGGCTCAACATAATTTGCTCACCAAGCAGCACCACCGATGATCCCCACCTTGGCACCAAGGGCCATAGTGCCGGAAAAACCATGTTCACCCGCCAAATCCGCTATGTCTTAGGCGAAAAAAATTACGGTTCAAAACTCCATGAGCAGCAAATAACAGATGCCTTTCCGCAAGGGTGGGTGGCTGCCAATTTAGTCATAAAAGGCCAGCAGTTAGCTGTCATACGGCCCTTTGCCAAAAAAAGAAAATCCCTTATCCTGGCAAACGGCGCAATAGATGATATCCTGGCCGGTAAAGGCAAACCAGTTCCAGCCAGACAATATACAGCAGAAACAGGCCTGCAAGCATTGGTCAAGGAAGCAAACAATCTCTGCAAAGACTCAGGGACAAAAATAGAATATGGCCATTTACTGGCAGCACTTACCCCTGACGAGGAGGCAAATCTTTCCACCCTGACAAAATGGCGAGTAACAAGCAGTAATGCGGGTTCGCCATCCACCAAAGCATCTAAGCTTTCCGAAGTATCTATTCTGCGAATATTGCTTGGTATGCTTTCTGCGTCAGACATCACGTCCATCCAACAGACCAACATCCTGACCAAACAAAAAGATAAACTCGCAGATGAATTAACCCTGCTCGAAAACGAGCCCCAAATACGAAAAAAAATAATCACCCAGGAACTAAGGCGGCAGTTACAGCCACTGTGCCCTGATAACAATAATCTTGACGACTTACCCCTGCACTCCATTCTCTTTACTGACAGTCTTACTCAATTGGGTGCAGAGGCAAGAGATAAGCTGGCTCTAAAAATAAGAAATTTGGAAACAGAAACACAACAGCCCGCCGCTCCGCTTTCAGCAGGGAATCTTGCCAATAACACCCATGATATTGCAAAGGCTGGAGGCAGCAACCAACCCCAATTTTGCCCGTGGGGTAATATCGCCCTGGCAGATTGCTGTTATGTGCAAGGAAACAAGCCTCAAGATACTCCTCCTGGCCCAGAGCAAAAATCCAAGCTAAAACAGCTCCGCAAAACATTTTACAATCTGGAAAAATCTATAGCAGACGCGGAGAACATAACAACCGCCCTCCTCGCCGACCAAGAGCTTATTACCAAAACAAAAGAGATAAAAATACAGCTGCGAAACAATGCGGAAGAATTAGCTGAGATTACAGAAAAAATGGCCATAGCCCAGCGCCAGCATCAGGCCCGGAAAAATAGCCTGGAGGAAATATTCAACGCGGCAGTTCAAGATATGTTTGAGGATAAAAAATATGGCGGCCAAATTATTATAGAGCAAAACCTGATTTATTTTACCATAACAAAAAACAGCAAAACGATCACCAGCGCATCTATGACGCTGCTCGCCAATTTGCTTGCCTCCATCTGCCTGCAAATCTTTAACGCAAAATACCCAAATGTCTATCTCCCCGGCTTTTTAATGCATGACTCCCCCCGCTCGTCAGAACTGAGTATTGCCCATTTCTCCAGATTTTTACTGTTCATTGCCAACTTGCAGGAAAAATTTCCGCCAGATGCCATCCCATTTCAATACATCGTAACAACAACCACCCAACTGCCGGATGAGCTTAAACCATATATCAAGCTGGATCAGGACTCTCCAGGTTTTGCTCAATTGTTTCCTGGTGTTCCATCGATTGA
>JAOZSN010000087.1 GCA_029939635.1 Deltaproteobacteria bacterium | reverse complement strand
CGTCCTCTCTGTTGGGCGTTCTTCATTCTATACTTTGGATGAGGCCAAGGGCGAGCGAGGTATTGTGCTGCGCCTGGGTAAATTTTATACCCTTAATGAACCTGGCCCCCATCTTAAGATGCCCTTTATTGATGAAGTTATAAAGATATCTGTCACCAATGTCTGGAAGGAGGAATTTGGTTTTCGCTCCCGCTCCACGGTGCAGAAATCCATCTTTGCCAAGCAAGGGTTCCAGAGTGAATCCATCATGCTCACCGGCGAGAAAAACGTCATTGATGTGGAGTGGATTGTTCAGTACCGCATCCAAGACCCATATAAATTTGCCTTTAATGTCCGTGATGTCCGCCAGGCAGTGCGCGATGTTTCTGAGATGGTTATGCGGCGTCTGGTCGGTAACCACGGTTTTGACTATGTCTTACAGAATCGAGAGATGCTGGCCGGTGCTGCCATGCAAGAGCTGCAGGATACCATGAATGATTATGGCAGCGGCGTGAAAATCTGGGAGGTGCGTTTTAAGGATGTCACCCCACCTGATGAAGTAAAACCAGCCTTTAATGAGGTAAACGAGGCGGATCAGGATATGAAACGTCTGGTTAATGAGGCTGAGCAGCAGTACAACAAGGTTATCCCTAAGGCACGCGGTACAGCGAAACGTATGCTGGAAGAGGCCCATGGTTATTCTGTTGAGCGTGTTAACCGAGCCAAGGGTGATACGGCTCGTTTTCTGGCCCTGTTGGAAGAATATCAGAAATCCAAGGATGTTACCCGTAAGCGTCTCTATCTTGAGACCATGGTTGAGGTTTTGCCTACGGTAAACGAGGTTTATATCCTGGATAAGGATCAACGTTCTTTGTTGCCCTTATTAAATGTAACCACTCCAGCAGTTCGGAAATAAAAGAGGATAAATAATATGAATATTGGCAAAACAGCCCTTCTTGTTGTTGTCTTGCTGGCCGCACTTGTGGTCTGGGACGGGTTTTATGTCCTGCCAGAAGGCAAGCAGGCGGTGGTAACCCAGCTTGGTGCGCCGGTTGGTGATTCTGTAACCGATGCCGGCCCCCATTTTAAGATGCCCATTATCCAGAAGGTACGTTATTTGGAAAAACGTATCTTGATCTGGGATGGTAAGCCTAATCAGGTTCCCACCAAGGATAAGACCTTTATTTACATCGATACCACGGCGCGCTGGCGTATCTCTGATGCTTTGACCTTCATGAAGGCGGTTCGTGATGAGACAGGAGCTCAGGCAGTTCTTGATGATGTTCTTGACTCGGCGGTTCGAGCCATGGTCAATCGTCATAATCTGGTGGATATTATCCGTAGTTCAGATTGGGATGCTGCCCAGGCTGGTCTTGAGCAGGATGAGGACGCAGGAAGCCTTACCCTGGGCCGTGATAAAATGGCAGAGATGATCTTTGCCTCTGCCTCGCAGGTAACCCCTAAGTATGGCATTGAGCTTGCAGATGTCATGTTTAAGCGCGTTAATTATATTGAGACGGTGCGCCGCAAAGTCTATGAACGGATGATCTCGGAGCGTAATCGAATTGCTTCAGAGAAACGTTCCTATGGTGAGGGTGAAAAGGCCGAGATTCTTGGTAAGCTTGATCGTGAGTTGAAGCAGGTTACCTCAACTGCCAAACGCGAGGCTGAAGAGATTAAGGGCCAGGCTGATGCAGACGCCGCTCGAATTTATTCAGAGGCGTACAATAAAGATCCTGAATTCTATGCCTTTACCCAGAGTCTCAGGGCCTATAAAAAGGCGGTGGGGAAAAACACCAAGATGGTGCTCTCCTCTGACGCAGAGTTTTATGAGTATCTGGATTCAAAGTAGGAAACTACAGAAATACAGAAGTAAAGAAATAGAGAGATAAAAAAGAAGGAACGAGATTCTTTAAAAGGTTATCTTGCCTATCTGTGATTCTCTATTTCTTTAGTTCTCTTCTTCTTTACTTCTGTCGTTTATTTCCTCATTTTGTACCGGATAACTAGGGCAGTGACTGGCCGCATCATAGCTGATGCGGCCTTTTTTATGGAGGAGCTTCAAGAAGCTGTCCAGCTGCATTTGGTTTTTTATTTCATCTACCTTTAGTTGGTCAAAGCGGCAATTACAGTTGGTGAGCTGACCATCACACCAGGGGCAGATTTCCACCGGACAGCCAAAGACGTGGCTATCGCCATCCTTGCAAAAGCAAGAGGGGCATGCTTCTTTGCCAATAAAGGTATTGGCGTGACTGGTAAGATCCTTAAAATCGCCATATTTTTTCTGAAAGGCGGCACCATCGCTAAAGCCGAAAAAGTGCAGGCTATTCTCATCTGGTCCCTCAGGCACAGTCCCGACCAGTTCTGCCTTGTCTCGATTAACCAGATAAAAATAGCTCCCTAAGTTGCTGCGGACCAGAAAAAGTTGCACGCCATCCAGCTGTTCCAGTAGGAAAAACTCTAAAATACAATCATCCTCAGCCTCTGGCAGATGGCTGTAAAATTCGTGGAGGATATTGATAACCAATGGGTCATGACTGAAATGTTCCACCATGGTCATGGCCTTCTGCTGGTCGGACTCTGGTACACCATATTCAATAAGTACGGGTAGTTCGCTAAATTTAGTATCCAGCATTACTCTCCCTCCTTCTGTATGTGTTCTTGTATCTCTGTATGCCAGAGACGTGTTTCCTTAGCAATATTCCCGGCCTTAGTCAGGGCGGTGACCACTGCCAGTCGATGTGCTCCCTGCTCCGTGAGTTGGCCAATATGTTCACGCTTTATACCGCCCATGACGGTGAAAGGGAGACTTGAGTGGCTGGAATAGGAGGAGATGGCCTCTGGGCCAATGAAATTATGGAGGCCAGCTTTAGTTTTGGTGCTGAATATTGGGCCAATATTATAATAGCTGGCTCCTCGTGCTTCGGCACTGGCAGCCTGTTGTTCTGTGTTCGCTGAGACGCCAATGATCATTTCTGGGGCTAGGCCACGGGCCTCTTCTGCTGGTATGTCGTCATTGCCGAGATGCAAGCCGTCTGCCTCTGCCAGCAGGGCAATATCAAGGCGGTTGTTGACGATGAATAGGGCATTTGCCTCGGTGGTCATACGGCGGAATTGCTGGGCTTTGGCCAGCAGGGTGCGATCATCAGACATTTTGTCGCGTAACTGGGCAATACGGGCCCCACCAGCCAAGACCTCGGCCAGCCATTCTATATCGCTGCGGCCATTGCAGAGCTTTTCGCACGATACTGGATAGATGGTCACCTGATTGGTGAAAATATCAATTCTGTCACTGTAGTTCATAGGTAAATATTGGCTGGATTTATCTTCTTAACAGGTTGTAATAAGAAGAGAAATGTTGTTAATGGTTGAATTTGTGCTCGTTTTCGTCTATATATACATACTTATCTTTAGAATATATACTAGCGCTGCACTATAGCTGATTTGCGCTGGAATCGTCAATAGGACCAGAGGAGCAAATCCTCCTTCCTGCTCGGTACTCACCGTTAGTAGGATGTTGTCGGTCATCATGAATTAAGAGGATCTTTGTAAATGCTATTAGATTGTGTATCAGATGATAAGGCCGAACTTGTACTGGACGGTAAGAAATATCTCTTGCCGATCATTATTGGTACTGAGGGTGAACGAGCCATTGATATTCGTTCATTACGGACGGAAACAGGTCATATAACAATTGACTCTGGATATATGAATACGGGCTCCTGTGCCAGTCAAATTACCTTCCTTGATGGTGAAAAAGGTATCCTTAATTACCGTGGCTATGGTATCGAAGACCTGGCCGAGCATTGTTCCTTTGTTGAGGTGTCTTATCTCCTGGTGCATGGAACTTTGCCAACTGGTGATGAATTACGCCGTTTTCGTGAGTTGCTTAATTTGTACTCCCTCATTCATGAAGATATGATCCATTTTTTTGACCATTATCCTTCCAATGCACCACCTATGTCTATTCTTTCTTCCATGGTAAATTCTCTCTCTAATTATTATCCAGAGATGAACGAGAACCCCTTGGAAGATATCGATAATATGACCGCTCGGCTTATCTCCAAGGTACGCACCATTGCTGCTTTTAGTTATCGCAAAAGTTATGGTTCTCAGCTTGTTATGCCGCGCCATGATTTTTCCTATTGCGCTAATTTTCTCAACATGATGTTTGACTCGCCAGTGAAACCCTATGTGGTTAATGACGAGGTTGAATCAGCCCTTAATAAATTGCTCATTCTTCATGCGGATCATGAGCAGAACTGTTCCACCTCAACCGTACGCTTGGTGGGCAGTGCTCGGGTGAATCTCTATGCCTCTATCTCAGCAGGTATAAGTGCCTTGTGGGGGCCTCTCCATGGTGGTGCTAATATGGCCGTGATGGACATGCTGGAGGAGATTCATGCAAATGGCGGAGATTATAAAAAATATATTACCAAGGCCAAGGATCGTAATGACCCATTTCGCCTGGTTGGCTTTGGTCATCGCGTCTATAAAAACCATGATCCGCGGGCCCAGATTATCAAGGAGGCATCTGAAAAGGTGTTGAAATCTCTCGGAGTTGATGATGATCCTCTATTGCAGATAGCGCGCGAACTTGAAGATGTTGCCCTGCGTGATGAGTATTTTGTGGAGCGTAAGCTCTATCCCAATGTTGATTTTTATTCTGGCATTATTTACCGGGCTATTGGTATCCCGCAAAATATGTTCACGGTTATGTTTGCCTTGGGGCGTCTGCCTGGTTGGATATCCCATTGGCGTGAGATGTGGACTGATGCTAATTGGCGTATTGGTCGACCTCGTCAGGTCTATGTTGGTCCCCAAAGAAAGAAATTTGTCCCTCTGGAAGATCGTTAGAACGTAACGAGTTAGTTTTGTTTGGAAAATCCCTGGCCGATTACGGTCAGGGATTTTTTTTGGATTTTTATTCAAGGATGGTGGTGTTGGTGCCGATAGGTATATTGCGTAGTTTTGTGTTTTTGGTTTTTTAAAATGAGGCAATGTCATGATCGGACTTAATCCCATTCTTGCTGGCTATAGTAATAGTGCCATAACTCCGCGCCAGGTTGGTGGTGCTGATCCCACCAATGGCCAGCGTTCTGAACGACCTGAATCAACCTTACCTGCTGATCGCTATACACCTGGCACCCAGGGTCGCCAGGCCAAGGCCAGAACTGATCAGACGGGAGGGAAGTGTCGTTGTGGAAGTTGTCCGTCCTGTGGGGTGCAGGCCTACCAACAGCAGGAAACTGCCCGCGAAACATCAGCGGCGGAAAACAAAGGAGTGCATGTTGTTTTTCCTGATGATGAAGGTGCTGAAAATGCCGCTCTGGGAACGGTTAAGGGGTTGGATGGTGAACCTTTAAGCACTGAAGAACTGGCTCAGGTTAGTAAGCTTGAGAAACGTGATATGGAAGTGCGCGCCCATGAGCAGGCCCATCTTTCGGCTGCTGGTGGATTGGCCGGTAGTGGCATGAGTTTTTCCTTTCAGAAAGGTCCTGACGGGAAGAGTTATGCCATCGGAGGTGAGGTTCAGATCGACACCAGTCAAGGAAGCACACCCCGCGAAACTATCAGCAAGATGGCTAGGGTTAGGGCGGCAGCTCTGGCACCGGCTGATCCTTCTCCCCAGGATAGAAAGGTAGCTGCGGCAGCTGCTAATCAGATGTCACAGGCTAGAGCTGAATTACAGCTTGAACAGAGCAAGGAAACGACAGGTGTCGTGCAGGATGCGGCAGAATCTCTTGTCCAGCGTAAGGGAGAATCTTCTGGTCCTGCTGAATCTGAATCCCAAGAGCCTGAAGTTAGCCAGGTAAATCCTGGTCGTTCTGGAGTACAGCTTGCTGCCTATAATCGAGTAGCAAACGCTGCCATGCCATCCGGTGGGCAGTTCAGTGTTAATGCCTGAACTAATAACTGTAGTTTACAAGCAACCACACATTAACTCATAATTTTGACATTCCCGTTGATTAACAAAGGGACATGGCCCTTTGCTGAACCATTTTTTCTTAGGGCACCAATACCTATCCTTAAATGGCTCGTTGCAGCCTGTAAAGGTGAGTTGTTTTCGTGTTTTGTTACCGTTTTCTACCACGCCATTACTAAGTGTAAATCTCCAAACTTGTCCCATGGGTGTCCCTCCCTGGATTAATCTTCGAAGTTCTAAACTTTTTATAGTGTTATAAGTCCTTATCGGTGCGTATGCCAAAATGATGAGGGGTTTGTTGACCTGGTTATATTGCTGTGGTACATAAAATGGTTTTACTGATTTCTAGAGCCATAATTTATTAAGAGAGTGTATCGAAAAATGCGTACAGATATTGTTCATATAGGAGCCGGTGAGCTTACCTATGAGATTCGAAATATCGTTAATGTCGGCCACAAGTTGCAGGAGCTTGGTATTAAAACCCATTGGGAAAATATCGGTGACCCTGTTGCCAAGGGTGAGGAAATTCCCCTCTGGATGAAGGAAATTGTTGCTGAGTTAGCCATGAATAATATGAGCTATGGTTATTGTCCCACCCGTGGCATGTTACCCACCAGGGAGTTTATTGCCCAGCAGGTAAATGAGCGCGGCCATGTGCAGATTACCCCAGAAGACATTCTGTTCTTTAATGGTCTGGGTGACGCCATCAGCAAGATCTTTGGTTTTTTGCGGCGTACCGCTCGTGTTGTTGTGCCCACGCCAAGTTATACCACTCACTCTTCTGCTGAGGCCGCCCATGCTGGTGATCGCCCGGTTACCTATATTCTTGATCCAGATAATAATTGGTATCCAGATCTTGATGATATGGAGAGAAGGGTAAAATATAATCCGGCTGTTGCAGGTATCCTTATTATCAATCCTGACAACCCCACTGGCGCAGTGTATCCTGAGTCGATTCTGCGTGGTATTATCGATATTGCCCGGCGTTATGAGCTCTTTATTATTTGTGATGAGGTGTATCATCATATCGTCTATAACGGCAAAAAAACGGCTGCTATCTCAGATATTATTGGTGATGTGCCAGCCATTGCCATGCGGGGTGTTTCAAAGGAGATGCCGTGGCCTGGCTCCCGTTGTGGTTGGATTGAGGTGTACAATGCAGATAAGGATCCCATGTTTAAAAAATATGTGGATTCCATTCTCAATGCCAAGATGGTGGAGGTCTGTTCAACAACCCTACCACAGATGGCTTACCCCTTGGTCGTCAGTCATCCAGAGTATCAGAATTACTTAAATGAACGTATTGCCCGGTATGAGCGGTTTGCCAATATTGCCTATGATTGCCTGAAAAATGTTGAAGGCATTCAGGTTAACCGTACCAACGGTGCATTTTATATGAGTGTTGTTTTTAGAGATGGTGTGCTCAACCTTGAACAGACCTTGCCCATCAGCAATGATGATGTTCGCCATCATGTTGAGGGGTTAGTCAGTGGAGATAATATTTCGCTGGATAAGCGCTTTGTTTACTATCTGCTGGGTGCTACTGGTATCTGTGTGGTGCCTCTTACTTCTTTTGCCACAGACCTGCCAGGGTTTCGGACCACCATCCTTGAGCGTGATGAAAAAACTTTTACCGAGATTTTTAATTCCTTGGCTGAGAATATCAAACTGTATATTGAATCAGCCTGATTTTCTTCGTTTTCTTAAAAGAATAACAAAGGCCCCCAGTTGCTTTTAATGCAGCTGGGGGCCTTTGTTATTTGTGGATTAGAACAATAATGGTATTACGGTTTTTTAGCACGTCCCAGGGTGGTAAGCAAAGAGGGTGGGATAGGTTTTAATAATTGTAATTGTCTCATCTTTTTTAGGTTTGTCTCTCCATTGATATTGATGATCTGCAGGCTATTTTTGCCGTGGCCATAGCTGTTGGCAAGATCATACACTGCACCGATAACCACCAATCGATCATTCTTGATACGCTGTGCGTACCTTTGTATGGCCAGCTCAACCTGAAAGTCAACATTGTGTTCAACAAGTGATAGCTGCTTGCCGCCCAGGCTACGCTCTTTATTATTTCTAGCAGCCTGAGTGGCCAATGCCGGCAGTAAAAGGTGATCAAGTTCAGTTCTGATGGTGGCAGGTAGGGCCTGCGGTTGTTGGAGGAACAAGGAAATGGCCTCGCTGTCACTATTGCCTGTAATGAGGAGTACAGGGGTATGAAGAAAGTGGATACCATAATCCACACTGCCCTGAGCAGTGATCAGCTGATTGGCCAGATTACGAACAGCATAAATATGGTTCCCGGTGGCTGGCAGAATGCGGCTTGCTTCCAGGCGACTATCTGAATCCGCTAACCAGGTTATATAGGGGGCCTGGTTAGTTGGTGTCGCAGCGTTTTGTTTTGGGCTGGGCGGATTGCTGTTTGTTGTCAGGATTGATTTTAAAACAAGATGGGGAGGGGTACCTACGCGTTGTTTCATTACTGGTTGCATTGCAGCCCAGCAGTATGGTGCCATGAGCACAACCAGGAGGAAGGGCAAGAGTCTTCGTATCATGGGAGATGATTCCTTATAAACGATATGGGAAGTCTATGGGAGTAAGGCCTATACCTATTCTTATCGGTGGATAAATAAAATAATCCAGTGATTTTATTTATATTAGTGGCATAAATTGCCAATCAGTAAAAGGAAAACAGCCTAATGCTCAGCCGGGTTTACATTGTCGTTAAATTATCATTTTCCCTGCCTTGACAAAGAAAATAGCCATACTTATTGTTCCACCCTAAGCAGGAAGGGAAGGGCGCAACTCGTTGGTTCTTCTATGAAATATCCTGCACGGAACCATGGCAATTTTTTTAGCTTAGGAGATACTGGTGGTAAAAAACGAGGAAGTTGTTGAGGATCTACTCGACGCAGAAATAGATGTACAACAGGATCAATCTGATGGCCCTGAGGCGCAGGTTGATGAGTTGGAACAGAGTAAAAAGGAACTTGCCGAGACCAAGGATTCCCTTCTGCGCTTGGCTGCAGATTTTGAAAATTATAAAAAACGCATGGAACGTACACGTCTCGACGCCATGAAATATCGGGAAGAGGCATTACTTAAAGAGATTCTGCCTGTTGTTGATAATCTCAATCGAGCCATAGACCAAGGTAAGAGCTGTGGTGAGAGCAGTGAGCTGCTTGAGGGAGTTGAACTCACATGCAAGGGACTTTTCAACGTGCTTGAAAAGTTTGAGGTAACACCACTGGAAAGTTTGGGGGAACCCTTTGATCCAAATCTCCATGAGGCCTTGGCCATGGATCACAGCGAGGATGTTGCTGAAAATCATGTTCTCGTTGAATTTGAAAAAGGCTATCAGTACAAAGATAAACTCATCAGGCCCGCGAAGGTCGTTGTCTCTAAAGGGACAGCTACTTAAAGAAAACTAACAGATATCGTTAGATATCTTGAGCCTGCATTACACGACTATACGATTACATACTTAAGGAGCAAATATTATGGGTAAGACAATAGGAATAGATTTAGGAACCACTAATTCATGTGTTTCAGTTATGGAAGGTGGAGAGCCAACCGTTATTACTAATGCGGAGGGTAACAGGACAACCCCTTCCGTTGTTGCTTTTTCTGACAGTGGTGAGCGTCTTCTCGGTCAGGTTGCTAGACGGCAGGCCGTTACCAACCCGACCCGTACCATCTTTGCCATGAAACGTCTCATTGGTCGTAACTTTACCGACCCGGAGGTGAAAAAATCCATTGAGGTCAGTCCCTTCAAGATTATTGAGGGAACCGGTGATCCCGTAGTGGAGATTGAGGGCAAGACCTATAGCCCAGCTGAACTTTCTGCCATGATCCTTGGCAAGATGAAACAGACCGCTGAAGAGTATCTTGGTGAGGATGTTGCCGATGCCGTTATTACTGTACCTGCCTATTTCAATGACAGTCAGCGTCAGGCTACCAAGGATGCTGGTAAAATTTCCGGACTTAATGTGCAACGTATCATTAACGAGCCCACCGCTGCAGCTTTGGCCTATGGTCTGGACAAGAAAGGTGAGGAAACCATCGTGGTTTATGACCTTGGTGGCGGTACCTTTGATGTGTCCATCCTGGAGATTGGCGATGGTGTCTTTGAGGTAAAGGCCACCAACGGTGATACCTTCCTGGGTGGCGAAGATTTTGATATGCGTATCGTCAACTGGTTGGCCGACGAGTTTAAGCGTGAGCAAGGCATTGATCTGCGTAGTGATAACATGGCCCTGCAGCGTCTGAAGGAAGAGGCAGAAAAGGCCAAGAAAGAGCTCTCTTCTGCCATGGAGACCGAGATTAATCTGCCCTTTATTACCGCTGACGCCTCTGGACCTAAACATCTCAACATCAAGCTGAGCCGTTCCAAGCTTGAAAGCCTGGTCGAGGATTATATCGAACGTACCGCAGGTCCTTGCTTGACTGCCTTGAAAGATTCTGGTCTTTCTGCCAGTGATATTGATGAGGTTATCCTGGTGGGCGGCATGACTCGTATGCCCAGGGTACAGGAGAAGGTAAAAGAGATTTTTGGTAAGGAGCCCCATAAGGGTGTAAATCCTGATGAGGTAGTTGCCATCGGTGCTGCTATCCAGGGTGGTGTCTTACAAGGTGATGTAAAGGATGTTCTGCTCCTTGATGTTACCCCTCTTTCCCTTGGTATTGAGACCTTAGGTGGAGTAACCACTAAGCTCATTGAAAAGAACACCACCATCCCCACCAAGAAGAGCCAGGTGTTCTCCACTGCTGCTGATAATCAGCCAGCTGTGTCTATCCATGTCCTGCAGGGCGAACGCGAGATGTCTTCTGATAATAAGAGCATTGGTCGTTTTGAACTTAATGATATCCCGCCCTCACCGCGTGGTGTGCCGCAGATTGAGGTAACCTTTGATCTTGATGCCAATGGTATCCTTCATGTTTCTGCAAAAGACATGGGGACCGGCAAGGAGCAGTCCATTAAGATTACAGCATCAAGTGGCCTTACTGATGATGAAATCGATAAGATGACCCAGGACGCCGAGGTTCACGCTGATGAGGACAAGAAGCGTAAGGCCATGGTTGAGGCCAAAAATAATGGTGATTCCCTTATCTATGCCACTGAAAAATCTCTTAAAGAGGTGGGTGACAAGGTTGATGACGAGACCAAGAAAAATGTTGAAGATGCAAGTGAAAAACTCAAAAAAGCCCTTGAGGGTGATGATGTGGATGCCATTACTGCTGCCACAGAAGAGTTGACCACTGCCTCCCATAAACTGGCAGAGATTATGTACTCCCAAGCCTCTCAGCAGCAGCCTGGTGCTGATGGCGCAGGAGCAGCTGGTGCTGGTGCTGGCGCTGCTGGTGGGGATGATGATGTGGTTGATGCTGATTTTGAAGAGGTTAAAGAGGATGATAAAAAATAGGTAGCCTCGTTCATTATAAGCAGTATCAAAAAAAGCCGGGCAATTGCCTGGCTTTTTTTGTGCTGTGGTAGGGTGGATATGGTATATCTTTTTTCTCTGGCAGACGTGTCCGGTTGTTACCGTTACATTCCTGGGTTTCGCCTGTTCCTTGCCCCCTGGCAACTCATTTGAATAACCTTTGAGACAATAGTACACACTATGAGAATATTATCTGGTATCCAGCCTTCTGGAAAGCTACACATTGGTAATTATTTCGGTATGATGAAGCCGATGATTGAGAACATGGATAAGGGGGAGCTCTACGCCTTTGTCGTAAATTTTCACGCCATGACCTCGGTCAGTGATGCCAAGGACTTGCAACAGGGGACCTTGGAAGCTGCTGCCGATTTTCTGGCCCTAGGTCTGGATCCTGACCGCTGTATTTTTTGGGTACAGTCAGATGTGCCAGAGGTTACCGAGTTAATGTGGATATTGTCCTCTCTGACTCCCATGGGGTTGTTGGAGCGGTGCCATTCCTATAAGGATAAGACTGCCAAGGGCATTGCTGCCAGCCACGGTCTTTTCTCCTACCCGGTTCTCATGGCCGCGGATATCTTGCTTTTTCAGGCCGAGGTGGTGCCGGTAGGGAAGGATCAGAAACAGCATTTGGAGGTGGCGCGGGATATTGCCATTAAATTTAATAACAGCTTTGGTGAAACCTTTGTCCTGCCAGAGCCGCAGATATCTAAAGATCTGGCCACCGTGCCTGGGGTTGACGGTCAGAAAATGTCAAAATCCTATGGAAATACCATTGGTATCTTTTTGGAAGAAAAACAACTCAAGAAGAGTGTCATGGCTATTGTTACTGATGCCGCCGCAGTTGAGGCAGTAAAGGATCCTGATGCCTGCAACCTCTATAATATCTTTAAATTATTTGCCCCGGCTGAACGCACTGCCGAGATCCGTGATCTTTACGAAAATGGTGGTGCGGCCTATGGCTATATTAAGTTGGAACTCGTTGATATTCTCTGGGAATATTTCCGCAAGGCTCGGGAGCGTCGTGCCGAGTTAATGGCTAATCCTGGCTATCTCCATGAAGTGCTGGCCGCAGGAGCGCTGAAGGCACGTGAGAAGGCCGCAGTTACTTTAGATCTGGTGCGTGAACGGGTAGGCTTGAAGTATTAACTGCGGTTATCAGTTACTAGT
>JAOZSN010000086.1 GCA_029939635.1 Deltaproteobacteria bacterium | reverse complement strand
GGCGGATTGGTGATGAGGCTTTGATCTATGAGCAGATTCAGGCCAATCATCCTGATTTTCCAGGATTGCCCTTGGCTATGGGGCGGAATATGCGCAAGAGACGGCCTCAGACCGGTCTTCAGTACACCTTTCGGCAGGAGGAGGGCTGGGCTGGCCATAAGGATATATATGAAAATAGAGCGGTCCTTATGGGTTGGCTCAGTTTACGACCTCGAGACCAGTTTCTTGTCTCTGGTGATCATGTGCGCTACTCTTCGGTAGATCAGCAGGCAGGACGCACTGCCAATGAGTTGTCTCTCTCTTATTTTACCACCGTGTTCAATCACCTTCGCTTGCAGTTTATGGGAGGTGTTCATCGCTTGGATGATGGTTCTGATACTGGAATTTACCAAGTCATGATGACAGGTGTTGCCGGGGATAAGTTTGAAGGGTATATTGATTTAAAATGCAGGGTGGTGGCTGATACTCTGGAAAGTGTGGCTTCCGGGATAAATGCACAGGAGTATGAGGTTGGAGCACGGTTGGATCTTCTGCCTCGCCTGCAGGCTAGTGGCCGACTTTTTCATGTTGATTACTCAGATAATAATCAGCAGAATGGCTATGGCTTTGATGTCGGTTATATTTTTCTGCCCGATCCTGATTTTATCCGACTGCGTTTTGCCTATGAGTATATGGATAGCCAGGATGGTTCCCGCACTACGGATCCTGGCAGTGGAGCATGGGAGTCGGATCGTCCCTACTGGTCACCGGCCAGTTACTGGCGCAATGATTTTTCCCTCTACTATAAGCATCGTTTTTTTGACGATATTATGGGCCGCGCTGTGCCGGGATTTGTCGCCTGTGAGTATCGCCTGGGGCATGACTCCACCGGCCAGGCCCTTCATTATGGTGGGCTGACCCTTGCCACAGAGATACGTGCTGGCTGGGATGTGAATGTGGTGGGGAGTTTGGAAAATTCTGATAAGTACCGTGCTAAAAAAATTATGGGTGAGTTAGTCTATCGTTGGTAATAGATTACGACCAAGAGTTGGAACGGTGGGCCTGTTATTGTTGATCGGCTCTGCCAGATATAAAAATACAAAGACAAAATAGGGAACCACCCTGTTAATTAATATTTTTAAGGAGATAACCAATGGTTGAGCGTGTGCCAATGTCTAAAACTGGGCATCAGAAATTACGCGATGAGTTGCAACGCCTGCAGAGTACTGATCGAGTTGATGTGGTCAAGGCCATTGAGATTGCCCGTGCCCACGGTGATTTGAAGGAAAATGCAGAGTATCATGCCGCAAAAGAGCGTCAGGCCCTTATTGAAGGGCGCATCATGACACTTAAAGATAAACTGGGTCGGGCCGAGTTGATTGATTGTACTAAGGTCCCCCTTGGCCGTGCTGTGTTTGGCTCGGTGGTAACCGTGGTAGACTTGGATACCGATGATGAGGTTGTCTATCAGCTTCTTGGTACTGAGGAATCGGATGTTAAAAAGGGTTCTATTTCTGTAACCTCCCCCTGGGGACAGGCCATGATTGGCAAAGAGGAAGGGGACGAATTTGAGGTGAAGACGCCCAGTGGTATTAAGCAGTTGGAGATTGTAAACATAGCGTGCGGTGAAATGCCGTAGATTGAAGGTGTTGTGGAGGAGGTCTTCGGTAGTGGCAGGTAGGTATTAGATGTACAGATTGTTTTTGCGTCTTTTCGGCTAAGGTCTAACACCTTTGGGTTACAAGGTAAGCCCCTTTAAAAACAGGTTGCTCAACTGCTGGGCGGTTTCTTCGATGGTGTAGGGCGGGTTTTCGTCAAGAACCCAGAGGCGGGACATTTCATCTAAGGCCCCGAAGATGGCCCGTTTGGCAATGCCAGGGGCAACAGTAGGGTCAAAAATATTTTCTTCTTGGCCTTGATGGATGATGGCTGAGATGATGTCAATATATTCGATGAATTTGGTGTTCCGATACTCCTTCATGAATTTATTAGACTGGCGTAATTCCATCTGTAATACTTCTGCCAGATCTTTTTTCTTATCAAGAAGCTTGAGGTGGTGTAGGGCAAAGATATACAGTTTCTTGCCCGGATCACTTTCCTCTTCAAGGAGGAGCTTGACCTGGAGAATGATTTTGCCTATCTCATCCTCAAAGAGTGAAATCAGGATGTCATATTTATTATTGAAATAGAGGTAGATGGTGCCATCGGCAACCTTTGCCTCCTTGGCAATATCGGATATTCTGGCGTTAAAAAATCCTTTGCGGGCAAAGACTTTGACCGCTGCCTGGGTTATTTTGCTGTGTTTATCTGAAATGCGCATCACAATTGTGCATGTGGTCCCTCCCCTCACTGTAAATAAATTTAAGTAGGATGAGCACCAAAGAAAATTAAATTAAAATAATGAGTTACGAGATAGAAAGGGTGGCCCCTGTTCTCGGAATAAGGCGGATCCTTAAGGGGAGGACGGGGGGGAGTGACTCATCTTGCATGGTTTACTAAGAGACATCATTATGAATAGGGATTCATTTTTTGAGGTTATGATAGATACGGAGTTGTTGGGTGTCAAGGATAAATATGAGAAACCTGTAGTTTATCATTCATTTTTTTCTCTCTATCAACGTTTTCAATCCATGCTCAAGCCATGATTCAGGTTCTATTTGTCCCCTTGACATCTATTTATCTATCCGCTATCAGCTAATGTCTGTCCTTAATCTAAGCGACGATAGACTGAAGTCTGCGCTTAGCTCTCGCCTTTGCGGGAGTAACAGAGGGGCATCTCAGTAAAGGCGGGGATCCAGGGTATTCAATGGTTTGTGATGCTGTCAGTTGCGTAGTGACAGATGCATGCCTATAAACATTTAAGAAGAGAGTGAACGACGATTATGAAAGTACTGGTTATTGGTTCTGGAGGACGTGAGCATGCTCTGGTCTGGAAACTGGCTCAGAGTGCCAAGGTTAATGAGATTTTCTGTGCCCCTGGTAATGGCGGTATTGCTGATCTGGCAACCTGTGTTGATATTGGTGCTGAGGATATTGATGGTCTGCTCGACTTTGCCGAAAAGCAGACCATTGATCTGACCATTGTTGGCCCAGAGGTTGCTTTGTCTTTAGGTATTGTCGACAGGTTCACTGAAAAAGGTTTACGTACCTTTGGTCCTGGTCAGGGTGCTGCTGCCTTGGAGGGTAGCAAGGTTTTCATGAAGGATCTCCTGGCCAAGTACAATATCCCCAGCGCCGACTACCATTGCTTTACTGATCGTCAGGCTGCTTTGGATCAACTTGAAATCATGGGTGCTCCTTTGGTGGTCAAGGCCGATGGCTTAGCGGCCGGCAAAGGCGTTATTGTCGCCCTGAGCCTTGAAGAGGGGCGGCAGGCCATTGATCTTATTATGAAAGATAAGGCCTTTGGTGCGGCAGGTAACGAGGTGATTTTGGAAGAGTTTCTTGAGGGTGAAGAGGCCTCTTTTATTGCCTTTACCGATGGTAAGACTGTCTTGCCTCTGCCCACCTCCCAGGATCATAAGGCTGTCTATGAGGGTGATACTGGCCCGAATACCGGCGGTATGGGGGCCTATTCTCCTGCCCCTGTGGTGACCAGTGAAATCCATGCAGAGGTGATGAATACTGTCATGCTGCCCACGGTGAAGGCCATGGAGGCAGAGGGTCGACCTTTCAAAGGGATGCTCTATGCCGGGTTAATGATTAAAGATGGTAAGATCAAGGTGCTGGAGTTTAATTGCCGTTTTGGTGATCCAGAGGCCCAGCCACTGCTTATGCGCCTGAAGAATGATCTTGTTGATGTGGTGGAGGCCATTATTGATGGTCAGCTCCATACCATCAGCCTGGATATTGATCCCCGTCCCACAGTCTGTGTGGTGATGGCAGCTGGTGGCTATCCTGGTTCCTATGAAAAGGGTCATGTTATTTCAGGTCTTGCAGCAGCAGGTGCAGTAAAAGATGTGGTGGTCTTTCATGCCGGTACTGCCCGTCGTGATGAAGATATTGTCTGTACTGGTGGTCGTGTTCTTGGGGTGACTGCCATTGCTGAAACCTTGCAGTTGGCGGTGAAGAATGCCTATGATGCTGTGGCTAAAATTTCCTGGCAGGACTGTTATTTTCGGCGTGATATTGCTGGCAAGGCCTTGCGGCGCCTTGGTGCTCCTAAGGTCGGGATTATTATGGGCAGTGATTCTGATTTGGGGATCATGCAGGCTGCAGTGGATTTTCTGCGCAAGATGGATGTGGAGTTTGAAATCACTGTGGCCTCGGCCCACCGCACTCCGGCCCGGGCCGCTGCCTTTGCTGAAGGTGCTCGGTCTCGTGGTGTGCAGGTCATTATAGCTGGTGCTGGCATGGCTGCTCATTTGGCAGGGGTGCTGGCCGCCCATACTACCGTGCCAATAATTGGTGTGCCCATTGATGCCTCTCCCTTGAGTGGCCTTGATGCCTTGCTTGCTACCGTGCAGATGCCTCCAGGTGTGCCGGTGGCTACCATGGGTATTGGTAAGCCTGGGGCCAAGAATGGTGCTATTCTTGCCTGTCAGATGATGGCCATCAGCAATGTTGATCTGCAGCAGAAATTGGCTGATTTTAAGAGCGAGATGGCTGCTGAGGTTGATGCCAAGGCGCGTAATTTGCAGGTGTAAAAAAGGTACCAGGTTTCTATCCTCTTATTCCCTGGGTTTTATGAATAACAATGATCTGCAGCAGGCTGCTGTTATTATTCGGCAGGGCGGTATTGTCGCCTTTCCCACTGAAACTTACTATGGCCTGGCTGTGGATCCTTTTAATGATGGAGCCTTGGCCCGGTTGTATGAGGTGAAGCAGAGGCCTATTCAGAAACCTCTTCTCACTCTTATACCCTCGGTAGAGGATATTACTTCTCTTGTTGCTGAAGTGCCGACCTGCCTGCAACCCCTTGTTTCCCTGTGGCCAGCCCCGCTTACTTTGGTCTGTCCTGCCCTTTCCTCCCTGTCATCATTACTCACCGCTGACACGTCAACGGTGGGAGTGCGGCTCTCTCCCCATCCTGTGGCTCGAGATTTTCTTGTCCTCCTTGGTCACGCTATCACCGCCACCAGTGCCAATATCTCTGACCATTCCCCTGCCTGCTCCATTGCTGAGGTGCAGGCTCAATTTCCAACTAAAATTGATTTTTTCCTCGATGGTGGCAGCACTCCTGGTGGTAAGGGTTCGACTCTGGTTGGCTGCCACAATGGTCAGGCCATGCTCCTCCGTGAAGGTGTGCTGCCTTCTGCTTCCCTCCCCGTTAGTCTTTTGTCGCTATAAAAAAAAATCAATAAAAACGCTGGCTCCTGTAACTTTTATTTTGCTATAACTAATATGGAAGTATTTATTTGGGTATATGTTCTGTGCTTTAATACCCATTTTAAAGGGTGAAAAATATGATGGTCTCGTGAAAAGTCAAATTTTGTAAAGTACTATCACTAACTCAAGTACTTACAAGACAAAAAAGCTAGATTTTGGACTTTTTACGAGTCCATCAAATATGAGGATTTCTATGAGCGATTTGCAATGGGATCGGGCCTTTGCCTTTGAGCAGGCTGGAGAGGATGAGGAGTTACTGGCAGAGTTACTTGATTTACTGTCTGACTCTTCGGCTGGAGATGTTGCTAAAATTAAAGAAGCCATGGCTGCCGGGGATGTCGGAGCTATGGGTGATGCCGCTCACAGTATCAAGGGGGCAGCTGCAAGCCTGGGGGTAGCTGCCTTGCGTGATGCGGCGTATGCCCTGGAAAAAGCGGGCAGAGAAGGGAAAATGGCCTTGGCCAAAGATTGTGTTCCTCCGTTGGAAACATTGGTGGCACAGCTCGGCATCTTGAAATAGTTGTCTCTAGGAGAGACAGTACAGGCTAGTAGAAACGAATAACGAGTTCATAAGAATATCGAATGGTGAATGTTGGAAGATGTTTTTCTTAAAAATAAAAGTATCTTCCTTCATCATTCGATATTTCTTGTTCGATATTCTGCGGTTCGTGGTTTGTTTCTACTAGATTGTTTATCTCCTGTTGTTTCAAAAAATTACATCATCAATCACCATAACGACCTATGCCTTCTGCCCGCGAACTAATCGGAAAATTCAGTGACCTGAAGACCTTGCCCCATGTGGCTATCAAGGTCACCCAGATGATTAACTCTGAGTCCAGCACTATTCAGGACTTTGAGGAGGTCATCAAGCTTGATCCCATCCTTATGGTGCGTCTGCTAAAGCTGGTAAACAGTCCATATTTTGGCCTGGCCAATAAGGTGGAGACAGTTTCCAAGGCCGTGGTTTTTATCGGTATGAAAAATCTGCGTAACCTGGTGGCAGTGGAGGCGCTGCGTGACCTCTTTAAGGAAAAGGAGGGAGATGATAGTGGTTTTTCTCGTCCCGGTCTCTGGGTGCACAGTGCCACGGTGGCCATCCTCAGCCAGATGATTGCTAAACGCATCTTTGGGCAGGATGGTGAGAATGAGTTTTTGGCTGGTATTATCCATGATATCGGCCTCATTGTTGAGGATCAGCTGGTGCCGGAGGAGCTGCGCGAGGCGGCAAGAAACTATAAGAATGGTGATCAGCCCCTCACGGTGTATGAGCAAGAGGTAATAGAGACCCATCATGCCAAGGTTGGTGGTATGCTGGTGTTGGACTGGAATATGCCCGAAGATGTGGTGCTGGGCATTAAAAAACACCATGATACCAGCAAGGAATACCCCATCCCTGGTGTGGTTAGTATCATCCATATTGCGGAATACATCGCCAACCGTATGAAGTATGGTGCCATTGAGGGCAAGGCTGATCCGCTTCCTCCCTATCTTACACCCCACATGAAAGAGCGCATGGCTGAGTATAAGGTATTGATTAAAGATCTTCCTGGCGAAATGAGCAAGGCCAATGACCTTTACGGGGATGATAAATGAGTGATCCCTTTGCTGATGTATTTGACGAGCTTATTGATGAGGACGAGGAGCTTCAAAAAGTACACGATGAGCTCAGCTATCTATTGCCCGAGGCTCATTTTGCTGTGGCTCGTGATGATGGCTCCCTGTATGGGGAACTGGCTGATGATATCCTGGCAGCACACCTCTCCTCCCGGCGTGATCAACTGGTGGAGGAGAAGATAGAAAGTTTCCCCCTGGCAGAATCATTTGCCTATTGCACCAAACTACCTGTTGATATCTATATTGTTTTTACCCTGCCAGCAGAAGCGGCTGATATCACCAGCCAGCCTCAGCTGCATGCCATGTACCGTAACAGCCTTGGCCTCTTTGCCGCTGGTCGTCGACATGAAGAGTTACGTATTGAAAAAGAGCAGGCTGTTCGCCAGATTGAGGTTTTAACTTCTCGTCATACCACCTTGCTCAACGACAATCATGATCAGTTCCTCCTTATCCAGAAGAAGGAGAAGGAGTATGCTGCCACCTTGGAGAGTGAGATTGCCCGCCAGACCAAGGAGGTGCGTGCTAAAAATGAGGAGTTGAAAAAGGCCAGTAAGCTCAAATCTGAATTCTTGGCCAATATGAGTCATGAGTTACGCACCCCGATGAATGCCATTATTGGTTTTTCTGGCCTGCTCCTGGAATCTGATCTCAACGATGAACAGCAAGATTTTGCTAAGACCATTGCCACTGCTGGTGACTCTCTGCTGGTGCTTATAAATGATATTCTTGATTTGGCCAAGATAGAGGCTGGTAAGCTGGAACTTTCCCTGGCCCCCTTTATCTCTCGGGATTTGGTTGGGGAGGTGCAAAATATCCTCAAGGCCCAGGCGCAGAGCAAGGGTAATACGCTCAACGTTGAGGTCGAGAAAGGTGTACCCGTGCAGATGATGGGTGATGATGTTCGCCTGCGCCAGATTTTGATTAATCTCACCGGAAATGCCTTGAAGTTTACTGAAAATGGCACGGTGACCATTCGAGCCAGAATGGGGGGGAGGGATGGTTCCCTGCAGGGTGATATGGTTACCTTCCAGGTTCAAGATTCCGGCATCGGCATCCCGGCTAATCGCCTTGATGCCATATTTGAAAAATTCACCCAGGCCGATGGCTCCACCACCCGTAAGTTTGGTGGCACTGGCCTGGGGCTTTCCATATGCGTTCAGCTTGTGGATATCATGGGTGGCGATATCTGGGTGGAAAGCGAGGAGGGGGAAGGTTCAACCTTTAGCTTCACTGTATCCTTGCCCGAGGTGGCAGGGGATGTTGTGGAGGACAAGGCCAAAGAGGAGGCCAGTTCCACAGCGCAGGCTCGGGAGATAACAGTCCTGCTGGCTGAGGATAATCTGGTGAACCAGAAACTTGCCAGCCTACTGGTTAAGCGGCAGGGGTGTAAGGTGGAAGTGGCTGGTAATGGTTTGGAGGCCCTGGAGAAGTTGAAAACAGATATATTCGATCTAATCCTGATGGATATTCAGATGCCGGAGATGGATGGTCACGAGGCCACCACCCGCATCCGTGAGATTGAAGAAAGTGATGAGAGCAATAAGTATGCCTCGTTAAAAGACAGGAGCAGCCGCATCCCCATTGTTGGTCTAACTGCCCATGCTCGTAAGGAGGATGAGGATAGGTGTTATGCGGTGGGAATGGATGCCTTTTTGACCAAACCCATTAATAAGGACAAATTTGCCGCCACTTTGGCGCAATTTAGATAAAATGATAGAAATATAGAAATAGTGGAGAATGAAGATATCTCCAAAAAATAAGGGGTGTCTTCTTCTTTGTTTCGATATTTCTGTTTTCCCAGAGGACACAAATGGCTGGTATAAAAGTCTTAGTGGTGGATGATACAGTAATGTATCGCAAGGTGCTCTCTGGTATCTTGCAGGGATTACCTGGAGTAGAGGTGGTGGGGGCGGTGAGAAATGCCAAATAGGCAATTTCCTCATTCGCACGCTTGCAGCCAGACATCATGACTCTGGATTTTGAAATGCCGGTGATGGACGGTATTGCCACCTTAAAAGAGTTGCAGAGGATCCGGCACGATGTGGCTGTGGTAATGGTCAGTGCCCACACCCAGGAAGGCGCAGCCGTCACCATGCAGGCCTTGGAGTTGGGAGCCTTTGACTTTATTGACAAACCAGATGGTGCGAGCCTGGAGGAGAATAATCAGGCGCTTGTTCGACAGCTCAGGCCAGTTATCCAGTCGGTTGTTACCAAGAAACTTTTGGCTAAGACCAGAGGTAATCTTGCTCAACGAAAGGTCCCAGCGCCCTCACGTCCCGTAGCTTCACCACCCTCTACGCATCCTTCCTCTCCTCCACGTGCTGGAGCTGTGCCGCCTCGTCCGGTGGCGTCAGCCACCAGCCAGCCCATTGCCGCTTCTCCGATTGGCCGTCCAGGGCGAGCTGAAATCATTGCTATTGCTATTTCAACAGGTGGCCCCAATGCCCTGGCTACCCTCATCCCACGTCTTCCCGCAAATTTGCGCGTGCCGGTTGTTATTGTGCAACACATGCCGCCGGTCTTTACGGCTGCCCTGGCTGATTCCCTTGATCAGAAGAGTGCACTGACTGTGCTTGAGGCGCAGGATGGTGATGTTCTTAAGGCTGGGCACGTCTATATTGCACCGGGTGGTCGCCAACTCTGTGTGCAGAAAAGAGCCTTAGGTGCAGCGGTGAAGCTCACCGACGATCCGCCGGAGAATCATTGCTGTCCTGCTGCAGATTATATGATGCGTTCGGTGGCAGAGGTATATGGCAATAAGACCATTGGGGTCATACTAACAGGTATGGGTTCTGATGGTGTTAAGGGCTTAAAGGCTATGAAACAACGGGGATCGGTGGTTATTGCTCAAGATAAAGAGAGTTGTGTTGTCTATGGTATGCCCATGGAGGCTATGAAAGCTGGTGTTGCCGATGTCCAACTTCCCCTGCTGCAAATTGCTGATGAACTGGTGCGCCGGCTCCTATAATAAGCTGGTACGGTCTTGAATTTCGGGTTGTTTCTTGCCCTAGCTGAATACGTATATGAAAATAAAACCAGATGAATTAAAACTGCTCTCTGACTTTATCCATAGTCGTTGTGGCATCGTGCTGGATCAAAGCAAGGCGTATTTGCTGGAGAGTCGGCTCAAACCCCTTATTGAGGAGTTGGGATGTACATCCTTTCGTGATTTGCATACCAAGGTCAGTATTGATAGAAGCAACGTCTTGGCCAATAGGGTGGTGGATGCCATCAGCACCAATGAAACTTCATTTTTTCGTGACAACAAGCCCTTTGAACTTCTAAAGCAGAAGATTGTGCCGGACCATTTTGACCGGGGAGGTAAGACCCTGCAGATCTGGAGTGCTGCTTGTTCCACCGGCCAGGAGGTGTATACCATTGCCGTGACCCTTCATGAATTGCTGGGTCCAGCTGTAAAGCAGCACAGGGTGAAGATTCTAGGTACAGATATTGCCGACTCTGCCATTGTGCAGGCCAGTAAGGGGGAATATTCAAAGTTTGAAGTGGGGCGAGGCTTTCCCCCTCAGCTGTTGGCCAGGTATTTTAATGATCGTGGCAGCCGTTGGCAGGTGAAGGATGAAGTTCGGGCAATGGCATTTTTTAAAAAACTTAACCTGATGGAGCCCTTCCATACGGTGGGTAAATTCGATATTATTTTCTGTCGTAATGTGGCGATCTATTTTTCCATGCCAGATCGTCAGCGCCTTTTTGATCGTCTGGCCATGCAGCTTAATCCCCATGGTGTGTTGGTCATTGGTTCCACAGAGTCGCTCATGGGGGTATCGGAACGCTATGCCCGTCGGAACTATCATCAATCCAGTTTTTATCAGTTAAAGTGAACAGCACTGTGAGCGCACATAATGTCAATTGAGCCAGAGCATTTTATAGATGAACTTCATCATGTTATCGCTGCTGGCGATTTGATTAAAGGGACCATACTTCTTGACCATGTTACTGACCTTACTGGGCCAGAACAGAATAAGGTGGTGACTGTTCTGGGCAAGGCTGAAGGAGATGTGGTCATCCCCTTGCTCAGTCGGTTACTGGTACGTCATGATTTGGCAATTCCTCCCCTGGTCATTCGCACTATGTTGCTGGGCAAGGTTATGAATTACCCGGATCAGCTTCTTACTGTGCTGCAGGATCCTGGCATGGAACCGAAGAATGTCTTTGTTCAGTTGGCTGGTGAGATTGGTCTCTCTCTGGCTATCCCTGAAATTATGAGTAAACTGTCATCGTCTCAAGATGTTGATTTTATGTCTGATTGCCTCTTGGCCCTTGGTGATATTGGTGATTCCTCAGCCACCAATATCTTGAGTGATTTTCTCTACTCTGGTCGGCGTCAGTTAGTACTTGCCGCAATCAAGGGGCTTTCGCAAATTGATACCCCCACCTCTGTACGCCGTCTTTTTGAACGTATGGGGACGGACAGTGAGCTGGATTTGTTGATCCTTGATGGCTTTGCTCGTCTGGAGGATACGTTAGCTTTAGAGCATCTTAATATGGCCCTGCAATCTCAGCAGGCCTATATTCGTAACTATACCAAGGAGAAGTTGACCAAGATTGGGGCTAAGGCCATCCCTCTGCTTACCGAAAATCTTCTACGCACCGATAATATTGATCTGCTGGTGCACTCCCTTAATGTCCTTGGCTTTATTGGTGATCTCAGTGCGGTGCGGGCTATCCGTAAATTGCTGCATAATGAGCCAGCAGATGCCAACGTCCGTTTTGCCGCCTATGAATCCTTGGGCATGATGCCACTTGCCAAGGGAGCCTATGTCTTGGCCGATGGGCTTGTTGATCCGGTGGATCAGGTGCGTATTGCCGCGGCCAAGGCCATTGAATGGAACTGTGATGATATCCTCATTGCCGGTGTGCAGAATTTAGTTACAGGGGGCGGTAAAGATGCGGTGCTTATTATAGAGGCCTTTCTTGGCTCAGAGTCCCATAAGATGGTTTTGGCTCTATATGACACGCCCCATTTTAAGGAGGTTACCTTTGATTTTCTTAGTAAGCAGGCTCACCCAGATCTGCTGCGTCAGTACCAACTTTTTTTTAAGGATAATGGTCATGCTGATTTTGCCATGCGACTGGCCAGTGGTGCTGCTGAGAAAAATGAAGAAGGGCGCTTAATTTTTGCGGTGGATGACTCACGCATGATCTTAGGTATATACAAGAATACCCTTTTTCAGTTGGATATGGATGTGAAGCTCTTTGAGTTTCCAGCCATGGCTGTAGCAGAGGCGTTGCAGGATAAACCTGACATCATTATTACTGACCTTAACATGCCAGAGGTAAGCGGTATTGACTTGGCCCGTCAGCTACGGAAAAAATATGACAAGGTGGCCTTGCCCATCATTATGGTCACCACCCAGAGCGACTCTCCTGATCATAAAGAGGCCTATGAGGCAGGGGTGAATAAGATCATTAATAAGCCCTTTACCACAGAGGATATTAAGATTGCTATTGAGGAGGTCGGGGGCTGAAGAGGAATATGACTTAATGTACCCTCAAATTAACTCCAGCTTTGCCATCTCCTGCTCAATTTTATTTTTGGTAATAGGTTTTTTCAGGTAGCCATCACATTGCTTGC
>JAOZSN010000225.1 GCA_029939635.1 Deltaproteobacteria bacterium | reverse complement strand
CTGTATAATTGGCTCACAACTGACAGAAAGGCGGCTATCTCGTGGTCATTCAGGTTGTCCCAGTTACCGGCACGGTGTTGGTTTAAACTGGTGACGTGGCGAAACTTGGCAAGTGTCTTTGCTGCCCTGGCCCCAGGAGATTCCCCTTTGGTGGTGCGTAAGGGCTTTTTGTCTGTAACCAGGGCCAGTGCGCTTGTTGCCTCTCCTGGGCAGCATCCCTGTTTATTGGCCTCTTCTGCTTCTGATAGGCCTATATCTTCTCCTGTTAAGGTGTACAGTTTGTCTTTCTGGTAGCCGGGGGTGGTGACTGGGAGGAAAACTTTTTTTTGCTCTTTATTATGTCCCCGGCGGTCAGCAAGGGCAAAGGCCAGGAATCTTTCAATATATTTTAAGTGTTTGTCCTCTTCTCTGCTGTCAAGCAGGTATTGGAGGGTGAGCAGATAGCTGGTTGCCGACTGGGGGCTGGCAGGTAAATGATGCAGCAGATCAAGGGCTTTATCCTGCCAGGCCATTTGCCGTATGGCCAGGGACATGTTGGCTATGGCGTTTCTGTTCTTGGTCTGTAATTTCTGAGGCAGCTGGCGAATGTTATGTACACCGTTAAGGTACTGAGCCTGTAGTTGGCGGAAAATATTTTTGTCGCTCCTGTCCGGCGGTTGTTGCCATAATGCGGTGTAAAGCGGGTGTTTGCCGATATAGCCGTGAAATGGCCCTGCCGCGCCATCTCCGGAGGCGGTAAAGTCAGAAAAAAATTGCCGGAGATCTGATTGCTGGTTGAACAGCGTTATAATCCTGCCGTTTAGCTTGATTATTTTTTCTATTTGGCTTTGCTCCCAACTCTCCTCAGTAATTTGGGGAAGCATGTTTATGATTTCCGGCAGATTAGCCAGTACTCTTTGCAGCCCGATTAATGACGCAGGCGGCTCAATGAGCTGCCATAATTTATTAAGGTCATGTCCATTGGCAGGCAACAGCAGGCCTGTCTTTGCCAAGGCCCTTGTCACTATTTCCTTGCTGATTTGCGGGGTGTCAGGCGCGGGCATGGGAAAGGAGTTTTATTAATGATGATTCCGGTGGAGTGGCTGATTCGGAGAAGGCGTTGCGGCTGAAGTGCAATGTTCTGGCCAGAGCCGCCTTACTGCCTAGCCCTTTGACGATTTTTTTATGTGGCAGCCGCTTGCCTGTTTGTTGCCAGAGACGAAATAGGTCTTGTTTCCATCTATTTCCCAAGGCAAAGAAAAACGGAGAAAGGCTGGCGTTGCAGGCTGCCAGATCATCTAGCTGTTGTTTGGCCTTTGGGCCATGGAGACAGACCTGGAGTTTTTGAGGCGGTGTTTTTATTTTTTGGTGCAAAAGCAAGGGTTTCTGCCCGGCAAAACAGGTAAATGGATGCTCTTTGTCTGCTGTTTTGACAACATGGATGGGGTGGCACATATTGTAAATTTTCAATGCTGCTGGTGATATGAGCAAAGAGTGGAGGTAAGGTGACATTTGTCTTGTGGCGGTGGACACAGCCTGGTGGTGAAATGAAATTTTATCAGCAGCCAGCTTTTGCAGCCTCATGGTGCCGGTTGAGGGCAGTTCTTTTGTCTGTTGCAGGCCTGCCTGTTTGGGCACTGATATTTTAGCCAGCAGTGATGTGCTCATGGTGTGTTGCCAGGGGGCAGGATCAGGGGAGCTGTTCCATGTCTGGAACTCTAAACCTCTAATCAGGGTGGTAAGGTAGAGATCAAGCAGAGCAATACGTGGTATATCAAGATCCTTGGCCTTGCCATGCTGGATAATTGCAATTTCTTGATCGGCAGGAAGACAGGCTTTGGCCAGTTGCCAGGAACGCAGCCCGGCAAAGCAGTAATTTCGTTTTTTGGAGCCACAAAGCAGGGGTGGATAGAGGGTAAGCAGCAAAAGAATGGCATCAGGACATAATATCCTTTCTCCTTCCAGAAGATAGACAGTAGAGGCCCAGGTTTTCCGCAGTTGGGGTGGAATATCAGGGTGGAGGTTAATATCTTTGACTTTGACTGTTTCCAGAGAGGGTAAAGACATTTGTTATGTTTGTTCCCGAAGCCGGTATTTTTGCAATTTGCTGTTTGGTTTGTCCGGCATGGTCATTTCAAGCCGCCCTGAATTAAGAGCTGGTTGCAGGTATGTTTTACGGAAATGTTTACGGTCACGCAGGCCCAGTCTGGTCATCATTTCATCACGGCTCATCTCGCCATTTACTATATTTAGTAGTTTGGCAACTTGGGGGGTAACTTGGGGGGTAACTTGGGGGGTAACTTGGGGGGTAAATGCAGAATGGATTGGTAATTCGGTTATAAAATAAGTCCGTTCGGGATCAGTATGAAATTTAGGTGACGGTGAGCCATTTTGAATCATAACGCGCAACATTTTCGGAATACCAGTGCCACGCCCTTCTGTCATTTCCAATTCTTTGAGAAAATCTCCAACTCGACGGTTGCGATATCTTCGGGATATAAAGCGCAGTGCCTTGAGATCTTTTTCCTGAATGGATCGATCCGGTCCAGGAAAGCTGGTAATAGTTATCCGATCGGGCAGGATGCGAATTTCAACTGGTTCTCGTATTTCGTATGAACGATGATAAACCGCATTGCATAAGGCCTCCTCAATGGCAATAAAGGGATAATTAAATGATCTGTCTGCCTCGGCCCTGTCTGGCTGTTTCGTGATCTTCTCAGTAATAAATGTGGACTTAAGATGCTCTAGAGAGTTTCGTAAAATGATGTGGATGGGACCTGTGAATATTTTTTCTGTAAAACTGTCTGCGTCTAGCCCTTCTGGAAAGTGAACAATATCAATTTGACATTGGGGAAAAAATTTTTCTGGATGCTGATTGAAAAACATTAGGCTGACATTGCGGGTACAGGGTGCCTCGTCCGGGCCATCAACCAGATTCATTTTTCGGTATAATTGACCGAGATCCATATCATGGCTGGTGTAGAACAAGTCACTTTTTACCTTCTGCAGGTAGTCTCTAACCAGGCCTAAGTCTATGTCGTCCAAGGTGGCTTGATGGTTGCATCTGTCATCAAAAGGTACTGTTGCTGCCAATGAAAGCAACTCTTGTTCATCGTGGTGACTGGCGCGTAGGGTGACGGAACCCTTGCGGATGAAATAACACAATTGTTTCTCTTGTTTGCCAAGGGAAACTGGTGCTTTATATGGCCTATTTTGTCCTCCTGGTACCCATAAAACAAGAATTGTTCTACCCTCAATTTCGCACGGAGAAATTATTGGGTGGTAATAAGGAACAAGACGATAGCCAAGTTCTATGATTTCTTTTTGTATGGCGTCAATTTCTCCAGGTGGTAAACC
>JAOZSN010000224.1 GCA_029939635.1 Deltaproteobacteria bacterium | reverse complement strand
CTCGTGTTGCTCTGACAGGTCTGTCTGCTGCTGAGTATTTCCGTGATGAAGAGGGACAGGATGTACTCTTCTTCGTTGATAACATCTTCCGTTTTACCCAGGCTGGTGCCGAGGTTTCTGCCCTTCTTGGTCGTATTCCTTCTGCTGTTGGTTACCAGCCTACCCTGGCTACTGACCTCGGTGGTCTCCAGGAGCGTATTACCTCCACAACCAAAGGTTCCATTACCGCTGTTCAGTGTGTATATGTACCTGCGGATGACTTGACTGATCCTGCCCCTGCCACCACCTTTGCCCATCTTGACGGTACTGTTGTTCTTTCCCGTCAGATTGCAGAGCTTGGTATCTACCCTGCGGTTGATCCTTTGGATTCTACCTCTCGTATCCTTGATCCCAATGTTTTAGGCGAGGAGCATTACGCAGTTGCTCGTGAGGTTCAGACCACTCTGCAGAAGTACAAAGATCTCCAAGATATCATCGCCATCCTCGGTATGGATGAGCTTTCTGAGGAAGATCAGATGCTTGTTGGCCGTGCTCGTAAGGTTCAGCGTTTTCTCAGCCAGCCTTTTACCGTTGCCGAGGTTTTCACCGGTATGGACGGTAAGTTTGTTAAGGTTGAAGATTGTGTGCGCGGTTTCAAAGAGATCCTTGAAGGCAAGCATGACGACCTTTCTGAGAACTCTTTTTACATGGTCGGTTCCGTTGAAGAGGCCCTTGAGAAAGAGGCTGCTTCTAAGGCTGCGGCTTAAAACAACAGGTTTCAGGTTTCAGATGTCAGGTGTCAGGAAAGGAGCAGTTGCTCTACCCTGACATCCGACACCCGACACCTGACACCTGATTTAATTTGGTGAGCAAAAATGGCGACAATAGAACTTGAGGTTGTGACACCCTCCGGACCAGTTGTGAGTGATGATGTTGATATCGTTACTGCTCCTGGCTATGGTGGTGATTTTGGTGTCCTGGCCAACCATGCTAATTTTCTCAGTACCATCAAGACCGGTGAACTTGTCTATAAGATTGACGGCAAGGAATCATACCTGATGGTAAGTGGCGGTTTCTGTGAGGTTTCCAATAATAAGATTACCTTTATTGTTGAATCTGCAGAATCTGGTGCTGATATAGATGTCGATCGTGCCTTAAAGGCCAAGGAGCGGGCAGAAAAACGTCTGGCTCAGGCCAAGGGACAGCAGGAAAAATTGAACGAGGCTCGCGCTCAAGCTGCTCTGCAGCGTGCTCTTGCTCGTATCAGAGTTGGTGAACGCGCCAATTAATTTCCTGTAGTACTATAGTTCGTAGCACATTAACTGATACCTGTTGATTGCTTTATTGTCGTACTTTCAAGGGGTTGCCAATCTTGAACAGTATCGATTCATGTGCGATGAGCTATAGTTATATAAAAAAACCCCGCACTTATTAAAGTGTGGGGTTTTTTTATGCTCGAAAGCCAAGAATTACTTTTGTTCTATTTTTCAGCTAGATTGGCCTCAATAACAAACTCGCCAACCTTGGTGGTAAAAGGGATAACAATGGTTGGCGAATCAGACATGGTGGCTATTTCTACGCCTTGGCCGGTGATCATATTAGGGGTCGCCAGGTCAAATTTATGATCAAGCTTAGCCAGAGAGGCTTTAGCACCGCCACAGATCATATTGGTTAATTCACCTACGGCATCAACGATCTCATCATCAAGCTCTGATTTTGGATCCTCCATGAGCATGGAGGCGACAACATTGATGATACATTTTTTTTCGAAACTCAAGATCATACAGCCGGTGACCTCTTCGCTGGCCATACCGATGATACCTGTTACATCCCCAAAGGTTTTTTTATCCTTTTTCAATTGTGGTTTTTGTGCCTTCGCCTCGGTCTGGCACATGGTTTCGAGGACATTTTTGGTAGCCTGCAGAAAAGGGTTGATGAATTCAGCTTTCATTCGAGTTCCTGGTGTCGAGAAGGATTGATAGGTATGTACGTTGTTAGTATAGAATGAGGGAATCGTTATTTTTTGTCAAGAAAAGGAAGCGTGTAGATTCGAAAAAGGTAAAATTATTTGATGTGCTCAGTTAGGTAGAATCAACAGGATGAAATAGTCAGAGAAATAGGGTAGATAACTAGTAAACTACAGAAATAGAGAAGTTAAAGAAATAAAGAATGTAAAGAAGGGGCGGAAGTAACGTATTAATTGTGCTGACTTTCTATATTTCTATACATTCTTTATTTCTTTAATTCTGTTGTTAACTATATGGAGAGAAAATGAAACCTAAAGAAAGAATGGCTATACCACGGCAAACCTGGGAAGAGCTTGATCCTGAGATTCGTGTAAAAAGTTATGATGAGGTAGGACAGGGGTTTACTGAAGAGACAGTGAAAAAAGAGGCATTACGCTGTCTCCATTGTAAAAAGCCAGGGTGCCGTCAGGGTTGTCCCATTAATAATAATATTCCAGAGTTCATTGCCTTGGCCTCCGAGGGTAAATTTGAAGATGCCTACTGGAAGATTAGAGAGACCAGCTCTCTGCCAGCTGTATGCTCGCGTGTCTGTCCCCATGAGTTTCAATGTGAGGGTGGCTGTGTGCGTGGTAAAAAAGGTGATCCGGTTGCCATTGGAATGATTGAGCGTTTTATTGCTGATTGGATGGTTAAACACAACAAAAACATGACGCAAAGTTGTGCCATTCCCTGTGGTAAGAAGGTGGCTATTGTCGGTTCTGGTCCTGCTGGAATGACAGCTGCATATCATTTGGCCCATGCTGGTATTGAGTGTACTATTTTTGAAGCACTGCCCGTCTTTGGAGGTATGCTTAAGGTTGGTATACCTCCCTATCGTCTTCCGCGTTATATCCTTGATGCCGAGTTCATGGCCCTGGTTAGTTGTGGAGTAAAGATTGAGCATGAGGTGGTTATTGGCAAGGATAAAACCCTGGATCAACTTAAAAATGAAGATGGGTTTGATGCTATTTTCAGTGGTCTTGGTGCCCATAACAGCCGTAAGCTTGGTGTTGATGGCGAGGACATGGACGGCGTCATGCACGGCGTTGATTATCTGCGTCGCGTTCTTTCTGGAGAAAAAGTCGATGCTGGCCGAAATGTTGTGGTTGTTGGTGGCGGTAATGTGGCCATTGACTGCGCCCGTGTTGCACTACGGGAAGGATCTGATAAGGTTTTTATCCTCTACCGGCGCACCATCGAAGAGATGCCTGCCTCTGGCGAGGAGATTCATCACCTCCAGCAGGAAGGTGTAAATATAGAGTTTCTTGCTGCTCCAGTGAAGATTGTTGGTGAAAATGGCAAAATGACAGGCATTGAATGTGTCAAAATGCAACTTGGTGAGCCTGATGATTCTGGCCGTTGCCGTCCTGAGA
>JAOZSN010000085.1:6360-12621 GCA_029939635.1 Deltaproteobacteria bacterium | reverse complement strand
TACCTGGCCCTGGCTCTGAAACAGGCGGGACGATTATCTCAGGCCAAGGAGATATACCTGCGCATCCTTGAGCTTGCCCCCCAGGAGAGTGACACCCTGTATAACCTTGGTGTCTTGAGCAAGGATATGGGAGAACATGACCAGGCAATCCGCTATTTCGAACAAACCTTAAAGCAACAAAAAGACCACCTGCAGGCCTTGAACAACCTGGGTTATTTGTACCACCGCCAACAGCAACCACACAAAGCCATAAGCACCTATAAACAACTCATCGCCCAAAATTATAACAGCAGTGCTGCCCAGCACATGCTGGCCGCCCTTTCAGGCACAAGCACAGTCACTGCCCCTGTTGACTATGTTCGTGATGTCTTTGACCAGTTTTCAGATCATTACGAGGAAAGCCTGGTCGACAAACTAGAATATCGCACCCCAGCCATGCTGCGGGACATGCTGCAGAGAAATGGCAATACGAGCCCTTTGCAGCACGGTCTCGATATGGGATGCGGCACCGGCCTCTCAGGAGAGGCCTTCCACTCTCTTTGCCCCAGCCTCATCGGCCTAGATCTCTCTCCCAAAATGCTGGCACTGGCCGCCAAAAAAGAAATTTACCAAGAGTTATTCGAAGAAGATATTGTCACCTTTCTTCAACAACAATACCATTATTTTAATCTCTTCATTGCCGCTGATGTCTTTGTCTATATTGGCGACCTCAGTGATATTTTCACCCAGATACAGAGCAGTGCTTCCCAGGAAGCAGTATTTCTCTTTTCCACCGAACAGACGAAAGATGAGGGCTTTGAGCTAAAAAGCAGTGGGCGCTATGGTCATAGCAGAGAATATATTGCCGAGCTGACCAAGACACATGACTTCACTATCATCGAGTCACAGCCTGCCAATATCAGGAAGGAACGAGGGGAATGGATTGCGGGAAACCTGTGGATGTTACAAAAAAGATCGTGACTATGCACAGAATAGCCAGAGAACATTCAAAGATTAACAGTATCAAAAATCCTCAAAATCATCATCATCAAAGGGAATAACATCCTCAGCCTTGCCAGCAGTCTCTGGCGCCTTAGGGACTGCTGGCGAAAGCTGCTTTGCTGTGCTGGGCGCTGCAGACTGCGCAACAGCTCGAGGAGCAGAAGACATGGTGCTTTGCGAGGCGGTCGGCGAGGTGGTGGAAGCAGAAATTTCTCTCTGCCCCCCAGCCAAGGCAATAATACCATCCACCACCTGCGACATTGCCCGAATCTGCCCTCTAAGCTCATCAGAAGAGGCAGAGGCATTGCTAGCTTCATCGGTCAAACCATTGACCACCTTATCCATGTTCATGGTGCTATCACTCACCTGACGAATACCATTAGCCTGTTCCTCTGAGGCCGTGGCAATCTCTGAGATCAAAACCCCCACCCGGTCTGAGGCCAGGGCTGCCATGTAAAAAAGCTCACTGGTCTCGTCGACAAGGCCAGTACCTTCATTAATTTTTGCCACCGTGGAGTCAATAAGGACAGAGGTCTCCTTGGCTGCCTCTGCCGCCCGCATAGCCAAATTCCGCACCTCATCTGCTACCACAGCAAAGCCTGCCCCTGTCTCCCCAGCTCGGGCCGCCTCGACAGCTGCATTTAAGGCAAGAAGATTGGTCTGGAAAGCGATCTCGTCAATGGTCTTAACAATCTTTTGAGTTTCACTACTGGCCGCAGCAAGACCTGTCATAGAAGAGGTTAATTCCTTGATGGAATTATCAGCCTCAGCAAAGGCCTCCTTGGCGCTGGTCATAATGGTATCAGCCTCCCTGGTATTGTCAGCATTCTGCTTGGTCAACGTCGAAAGCTCTTCAAGGGAAGAGGTGCTTTCCTCCAGACAGCCGGCCTGAGTGGAAGCACCATCAGACAGGCTGTTGATTGCCTCCCCAAGTCGATCAGCAGTCCCCTGCACCCCTCCAGCAGCACTGGCCGCCTGCTGACCAATATCGCGCAAGCGAATCACAGTTCCACGCCCGACAAAAAAACCGAGGAGGACAATAAGCGCTACACCCAGCAAAGAGATAACAACAAGACGAAACTGAATGGAAGAAAGGGCTGCAGCCAACTGCTTTGCATCACTAGCCTGGGAAAGAGAACCAAGGGCCAGAGAAAACAACAAAGCAAAAAACAACACAAATACCGAACAAGCAACGCAGGCAATAGCAACCTTTTTTCCCAAACTTAAACCATTCATATGTTTTTACCCATCCTCGAAAATATTAATCTGCAGATAACAAAACACAATAATCAGGAAACAGCGAAAAAATCAGCCTACTTTTAAGTGTATAAGTTTCGCACATCTCTTGGCAAGGATTTGCTTTGCTCTACTTTTTTTTGCGCCTCACCACCACTCTCTTTTTAGCCTTACCGCTACTCCCCTTTTTACGCCGCACAATCCTTTTCTTGGCAGGCTTTTTTTCAACACTTGGAGACTGAGCTGACAACTCCTTATCTAGATCGCGAGAATAACTGCACCCTGCCCGAGGACAACGCAATGAAACCTGCCCCTGCCTATCTTTCTTCTCCACCAGAAAAGGTGACTGACAGAGTGGACACCTAATTGAATGAGGCCTGGCCCAGGCCATAAAGTCACAATCTGCGCCAGGACAGACATACATTTCTTTACCAGTTTGGGTACGTTTGATCCCTAGGGGGGAATGGCCACAGACAGGGCAATCAATTTTTTCTATCACTTCATCACCACAATGAGACTCAGAGTGATGACAAGCAGGCAAACCACTGCAGGCCCAATACTTACCAAAACGATCTGTTTTCAAGATCATGGATCGGCCACATTCCGGACAAGGGCGAGTCAACACTGGTGCAGACTCATGATCTGCCGTTTCCTTGGAGGCCGTAACAGGTGGAGGATCTACATGATTTCCAGAAGGGGGCCCAACAGGCAGGACGGGTTCTTCTGGTATCTCAACGGCTTCCTTCACCTCCGACGGCTCGGTCTTTACAATAGTGCTGCTCTCAATGATGACTGGAGCTTCTTCCTCCTTAGCCAATACCGGTTCAGGCTGATCTTCTTGCCCCTCTTCGGCAACCTCAACATCTTCCTCAACCGTTATAACTGAGTCGTCATTTGCTATTGATGCCTCCACCTCTTCCCCAGGCTCATCCTCAATAGGAAGGGACTCCACCTTACTCTCTACTGCAACTGGTTCAGAAAAATCAGCAAAAAGCGGTTCCGTTTCCTGCTCGGCAGGTGGTTTTTTTTGCCCTGTGCTTTTGGCAGGTCGAGCTGTTACTTCTGACCCACTTTTTATCAATCTTGCTGACTTTTTCCTCTTTTTAGGCAAATGCTTAGGGATTGTCACCTTGACCAACGGTGTACCGTGCATGACCAAGTTTTGATCAAACTGACGCAAGGCTACATCCAATCGCTTACGACCAGAGAGAACTTCCGCCACAGTCTGCTCATAATAGGCAATCAGATTAAGCCCTTTCATGCCAGGAAAGGCGCGATCAAGTCCACTTAAAACACGTTTTAAATTTTCTGTACTGCGCAACAGCCCCTCTTCATCAACAGTGATATATCCCTTTGCAAGCAGGCCAAGTAGCTCGTTCATGGTCTCACGGCCAATCTCGGCACCAAACTCCCTGCACTCCGCAGACAGCTGAGGCAAACTATACCACTGAGAGACCTGCTGTTCGGCACGGGCGACAACAACCTGCGCTACCGAACAGACCTGCCCTTTCTTTACCCCCTCACCCGATGCAGCAAGTAAAGAATCATAACCCCATTTATACTGTTGCAAGAAACCTGATTGAATCACTACTACCTGTTGGCCTTTCCCTCGACAGGAGTCTGACTCAAGCAAAAAGCTATGCTGCTCACCCTTAACGGCTTGCATTTGCCAAGCCATGGCTCGGCAACGAATCAGATCGTATATGTTTCGAACCGCCTCTGACTCAGCATCAATATCATCTACTGCCAACTCTGGCTGCAGAGGCAATATGGCCAGATCCGTAATATCTCGAGGAGTCATCTCGTCTTGGCTGTATGCTTTTTCAACCTCAGCACGAATGCTAGCAAGAACCTGTTTCTGGTATGGAAAACCAGAAAAAAACGGTGAGGTGATGAGCCCACGACACGTCCCCCCAACATTACCTTGCAAGAGGTCCAACACCCCTTGCCACCCCACCTTATAGCCAATACCGTAAAAACGATGGGCATCATACAAAAGGTCAGAAATATCGTATGGTGGTGGTGGCTCAATTTCCAGGCTGCTAGTATCCACCGAACGCACTGTGAACTTTTCTGCTGCCATTTTTTTTGAAATTGTACTGGCCTCATTACTATTCGCAATAAGACCGTCGCCGCTGACATTAAAAATTTCATCAACGGTAATTGGCAACGGGCAATCGTTTACTGCCAACCTCACATTGAGCTCAAACTTTGCAGAACGATTCATTGCCTGCATTTCAACATCTCGTTCAGCCATCAAGGATAAAACGGTTAGGACAAAAGGGGTTAGGTTCAGACCACCAGGCCCCTGGTTTGTACCAAGCAGCCGTTGCAAATGTCCACTAAAGCAGTGTTGGAAAATTGCCCTAAAATAGAGGGCGGCCGAGGATTGAGAGTCAACAGGCTCAACATACTTCACACCATCAAGTACAGCCTCGCGACTGATGCCAGCTAAATGAACACGATGGGGTTCAGTCACCCTTTGGGCCTGGGCGTAGCCTTGTAAAATCCAACAGAGGTACTCACCTTCCGAATCCATATCCATGGCCAGATACACATCTGAAGAGTTTGAGAAAACCTTCTTCAGCCTCTCTTGCCAGGCCTTAACGGCAGTAAAAACAAAACCGACCTCACCACTGGGTCGGGCACTGGCAGGGTCACAATTCACGGTTACAGGCGCCTGATCAATGGCAAAGGAGAGAAAATCATCAGGGAAAATTTCCTGCAAAGTTTTCATCTTTGCCTGGCTTTCCACGAGTATGCATGGTTTTGACATGGGATGTTCCTGTGGCACTTTGATAAAAAGGAGGAATAATTCTTACGTTTACGTCACAATTATATATTTTAGCGATACAATTGCGACAAATCAAATAATTAGGCAAAAGAAACGCAAACCACCTTAGGTAGAACGAATGGCGAAGTCTTTAAATGGTAGTTAATTCATCTTTGACAGCAATGAATCAGATACGATAAAATAGCCATAGCTGATCAGTTATAAACTATTCAGCATGTGCTTAAAAATCACAAAAAATACCAAATGTTTCTGTTCAGCTGCACCCCATATTCACAAAGTGCTAATTTTCTCACCTATGCCCCTCTTTAGCCTGAAAAACATTGACGAGGTAATCAACGCCCTCAACCTCAATAAGACAACCCTCAAGGGTCGTCTTATTGCTGCCATTCGTGACTCATTCCAGCAGGACAAAGACCTAGACATTATCTCTGCCATTGAGACAACACAGCTTATTGAGCAGTTGTGGGATGTCAGTGACAACTCAGAGATAAAGAAAAAAAGGAAAAACTTCTCCAGTCTTAAATCTGCAGCAAATAAGGCCCTCAAAAAAGCAGTGTCTGACGGCAACAATGAATTTGAGCTGATCATTGGCAAAAATAATGTCTTCATCATCTCAGAGCAAAAGAAAGACAGTCTCATTAAACAGCTTGGCTACGACGATGGTGGCGGCTCTATACTTGAGATTATGGCTGCGGTCCGAGAACTTATCGCCGACAAAATAAAACAGGGAGGCAGCGAAGAAGCCCAGGCCTTACTTCAGGAGCTGGAAGAAACCAAGCAGGCCGTTGCCAAACTTAGCAACCTAGCTATTGACGACTCAGAACAAGACAGTACGCAGACTTATCCAGAAAAAAGTAGCCCCGATCTTACAGAGGAAGAAAAAGACAGCAAGAGTACAGAAGGAGAAATTAGCAGCGAGTGGGATGATTTCGAGGTCATTGATGAGGATGAACTTGTTGAGGAGGAGGAAGACGAGAAACCCTCAACAGAGGTAAGTGCTGAAGGGAGTCAGGAGGAGGGTGGTGATGATGGTCAAGGAGATGATGTTGAAATCATCGACGAGGATGAGTTCATTGAGGTGGAGGAAGAGGACTTACCGGAACTAGAACCCGGTGACGAACCCACGCCAAGTGATGAAAGCGGCAGTGACTGGGATGATTTCGAGGTCATTGATGAGGATGAACTTATTGAGGTGGAGGAAGACGAGAAACCCTCAACAGAGGTAAGTGCTGAAGGGAGTCAGGAGGAGG
>JAOZSN010000085.1:2587-6260 GCA_029939635.1 Deltaproteobacteria bacterium | reverse complement strand
GCGGCAGTGACTGGGATGATTTCGAGGTCATTGATGAGGATGAACTTATTGAGGTGGAGGAAGACGAGAAACCCTCAACAGAGGTAAGCGCTAAAGAGGGTCATGATGAGAGTAGTGATAGCGGTGTGGGAGAAGACGTTGACATCCTCAATGAAGATGAGTTCGTTGAAGTGGAGGAAGGCTCTCCCCCACTCTCTCGCTCCCTTGACCTTTCACAATACCTTGAACAAGAAGAGGCCTTAGCCCATACCCCGGAAGCCCTACAGGAGAGCCACAACGAATACATTCAGCAAATCCTAGAACGTTTCATGCCCAAATTCATTAAAATCAAAGAAGGGAACTATCAGCTCGGTGGGCCGAAAAAACAGATCTATGATCGTCTACCTGAAAATATCAGGCTCAACAGCTATTTCATCGGCCAGCTGCCTATATCCAACGACCTTTTCGATTTCTTTGTGCGGGAAACAGGCTATATAACTGAGGCTGAAAAAGCTGGCTATGGCTTTGTGACCTTAGCAAGAATACGCAATCTGGCCAACGACAGTGGTCGCCAGTCTTTGGCTATCACACCAGGCGTACTCACAAAAAAAGTAGAAGGGGCCAGCTGGCGCCAGCCTGACGGGCCAGGCAGCTCATTGAACCAGCGGAGTCACCACCCGGTGGTGCAGGTGAGCAAACAAGATGCCCTGGCCTTTGCCAGCTGGGCTGGCAAGAGATTGCCCAGCGAGGATGAATGGGAGGCCGCAGCCTGTGGCGAAAAAGGGTTCACCTATCCATGGGGTAACGAAATTGCCGCCCTGGCCAACCTTGAATCGGCCCATATCGGCTCCACCATTGACAGCACCTTTTTCGGACAAGACTCCTTAAGTCGATTCGGACTATTTGACATGATAGGCAATGTCGACGAATGGACAGCCACCGAATATACCAGTCCAGGCAAACAAAGCGCAAAAAGTTTCATTCTCAAGGGAGGATCGTGGGCCACAAAACAGGCAACCTGCGCCAGCCGCCGGCTGGAATCTCCGCACAGCTGGTCAAACACCATTGGCTTCAGGTTGGCGGTTGATAGTAACGATGGTTAACGGTTTACGGGACGGTGCTGCGTACCTACGGATAACAATATTTCAGACTTCATCCTACACCTTACTTTACCCAAGCGCCTCAACGATAATACTCGTCTCCACATCATCAGAGATAACTACCTTGCCAATCTGGGTAGGCAGAACAAAAAATGGTCGTCCCCCCACACTTTTTTTATCGGTCTGCAGATAATCGACCATACGCTGCCGGTCTAAATGAGCAGGGATCTCTATGGGTAGACCAAAAGCATCAATGACAGACTGAATTCGTTCAGCCCTTTCTGGAGTAAGTAAGCCACCAGCCACGGCAAGTTTGTTCACCGCCACCATGCCCATACTAACGGCCATGCCATGGGGAATGGCAAAATCAGAGGCAGCCTCCACGGCATGCCCCAGGGTATGCCCATAGTTAAGAATCCTACGTAAATCAGCCTCTTTTTCATCTGCCATCACCACCTCGGCCTTGATGGTACAACAGCGAGCAATGACTGCCTCCACCACGGTCATGTCCATATCCAAGATGGCAATGCGATTATTGCCCAGAAAATTGAAGAAATCAGCATCATAAATAACGCCATATTTCAACACCTCAGCCAGTCCATTTAAGAGCTCATCCTTGGGCAAACTCTGGAGCACGTCAGTATCAATAAAGACGCATTGTGGCTGATAAAAGGCACCAACAAGGTTCTTACCCTCCGGGATATCCACCCCTGTCTTGCCGCCCACGGAACTGTCCACCTGAGCCAGAAGGGTGGTAGGCACCTGCACAAATTTAATACCACGCATATAAATGGCAGCAACAAAACCGGTGATATCTCCAGTTACACCGCCACCAAGAGCAATAAGAACACCATGCCGGTCAATGCCAAGCTGCGCCAGCTTGCGACAAAGATTATCAATAACAGTTAAATTCTTTGATTCTTCACCACGTGGGAAGGTAAGCAACTGGACATCCAGACCAGAGTCCCGACAGGAAGTAACGATACCCTCAGCATAAAGACCAGCCACATGATCATCGCTGATAATAACAAATTTATTGCCCAAGGAACGATGCTTCAACTCAGTACCAATCTCTTTGAGGAGTCCCTGCATGATCAAAATAGGATAGGCCCGATCATCAAGACCAACTTCTACCTGTTTCATAATATTTCCTTCATATAGATAGTATTCACCACAACTCTCTTTCCTTGACATCACCTACGGAGATGATCAATATGATACTATAACAATTTCCAGTCAGGTAGTCCGAATATTAAAATCTGTTTTGTGACTGCATACTCCTGAGCAAAACCATAAGGTGCACCCATGGTAACAAAAAAAAGCAAACTAACCCAAACAACAGAAAAAGTAGGAAAGGCTCTGGCTCGCTCATCCTTTAAGGCAGAATCAGCCAGTAAAGCGGCCAAGAAAAAAGTAGAGAACATTGTGGGCAGGGTGACCCAACGGACACAGCACACCATTGACAAGGTAGCAAAACTTAAACCTCCAGCTAAACAGAGTAAGGTCACAAGCAAACCTCTCTTTAAAACCAATGGCTCACTGACAGCACAGGAACAAATTGGCCTTACTGCTGGTGACATCTATCTGTACCTGCAAGCCAATGGTGAGGTAGCGGCAACGAAAGTTGTCAACGCCATGAAGCGCCGTAAAAATAGCCAGGCAATTGCCCATGCAGCCCTTGGCTGGCTGGCCAGAGAAAATAAACTTGTATTTAGCCAGGATGGTGCCAGCTTAAGACTAGCAGATGACGACAGCTCCTTTTGTCAGCGTGGCAATGATTAAGGCGTACAAGTCCAGCAGCACCTCATCTTCGCCCATTTAGGCCTGCTCGGATAACACAAGTGCGGAGTCTGAGCTTACCGTTCGCATGCCTAAATAAACGAAGCTAAGGCACTGCCGAACTTGTACGCATGAGGTTGCCCCAGAGCAAATAGTATACCAGCAGATAAGCCACTACCACAAAAAAAACGGAGATACCCTTACCTTAAAGGGCATCTCCGTTTTTTTATACAACTAAAACCTCAGGTAAAGCTGAGATTACATGGAGTCGCCAGAAGCGGCACCCTGCATCTTAACTTCAACTTTCTCGGTCAGGCTTGCATAGTACTCTTTCAGGTGATCGAGAACTTCGTCACGACCGAAATGGTCAACGATCTCAGCACCCTCGGAAAGGGCCTTACGCAGCTTGGTACCGGAAAGGATTACGCGGCTATCTTTGTCATGGGGACAGGTACGAAGGGAAGCCATGCCATCACATTTGGAGCAGTAAAAAGTCCAATCGATCTTCATGGGCTTACAAAGCAGATCTTTAGCATCATCACCGGTGGTGGGGATGCGATCAAAAATGTCCTGAGCCTCGAACAGACCGTAGAAATCACCAACACCAGCGTGGTCACGACCAATCAGCATGTTGTTAATGCCGTAGTTCTGACGGAAGGTGGCGTGCAGCAGGCCTTCGCGAGGACCAGCATAACGCATATCAAGGGGGTAACCAGCATTGATAACATTATCTTTAACGAAATAGTTTTCAATGAGGATCTCGATGGCCTTAACGCGGGTGTGCAAGCCCACGTTCATCCCTTCGTAAACCTGCG
>JAOZSN010000085.1:854-2577 GCA_029939635.1 Deltaproteobacteria bacterium | reverse complement strand
AGACCCTCGCGAGGACCAGCATAACGCATATCCAGAGGATAACCAGCATTGATAACGTTGTCTTTTACGAAGTAGTTATCGATGAGAATCTCAATGGCTTTAACACGGGTATCGGCAGGGATATCGCCTGGCTTCAGGTTACCGATGAGGGAGTGAATGAGAACACCGTCACAAACCTCAATGGCGATCTTGCCCAAGAACTCATGGGAGCGATGCATGGGATTACGCAACTGCAGGGCAGCAACGTTGGCCCAGTTACGCTCGTCAAACATGGTACGAGTCTCATCTGGGGTCAGGTAAACGCCAGGATACTCGGTGGGATAGGTGGACTGAGAGAGAACCTTAACAGGACCAGCGATATTAACCTCTTTCTGGGCCTGAACCATGATTACACCAGGATGATCCTCGGGAGCGATCTTCCAGAAGTTGCCATCGACAGACTCCTCGCCTTCGCCCATGAAAACCTTCTCACATTCCCATTTCTTGTCATCATTACTCATGGAGAATTTCTCTTCAACCTTCATGGTAGCCATAAGCTCGCCATCGGCAAAAAGAGCAACCTCGTCACCATCGTTGATGCCATCGGCATCAGCCTGGGCAACGTCAAGGGTGATGGGTACGGGCCAGAAGGTACCGTCAGCCATCTGAAAATTCTCACAAACGCCTTTCCAGTCAGCCTTACCCATGAAACCGGTCAGCGGAGAGAAACCACCGATGCCCATCATGATCAGGTCGCCTTTAGCGCGATCACTAACGTCGATTCTCTTCAGGCCAGCAGCCTTCTCTTTCTCAGCTTCCAGCTCATTACCGTGCAGCAGAGCGCATACCAGACCTTTACCACCGTGAGGTGCAACTAATTTTGACATGAGATTGTCTCCTTAAAATGTATGAAATAAGACAGTGAACACCAACAAACCTCGTGACCTTAACTAATCTAATGTTCTGATCAGCTTGAGAGAAGAAGTGATAGGCATCCAATTAAATTAAAACCAAAAAAATAAACGCGAATGAATCATTATTCATTTTTGTTGGCCTATATATAGTTTGTTGCGGAATATTGTCAAGGAAAATAATGACTGGAGAAACGAGGAAAAGATAGAGAGATAGAGTACCAAGGTGCACTACCACGCAAAAAATGGGCGCACCTCTAGCGTTAAGGTTGCGTACCCAATTTAAAAATTATTTTTTAGGATTTAACAGGAGACTAAAACAGCGTTACTACACCTGTTTATCAAACAATAGCCCCATCAGATCATTCAGCTTGGCTCGTATCTGAATTACCTCTTCTGCCGGGAATTGCTTAATAAGATCACCGCTGTCACGATCGGTGATCTGCACCACCAGATCAGGTACATCCGCATGCTTATGAATACCAAATTGCAGCTTGCTACCAATGGCATCCATGCGCGTCTGCACCTCTGCAACCACCTTCTCCATCTCCTGCGGGTCGATCTGACCGTCACTCTTCTGCTCCTGAGCTGTCCGATCACCATGCAGAGCTTGCCTATCCAGCTTTGCCGAACTTGCATCTGCTGATGGCGGAACAGGAGCTACCGTTGACTTCTGAGCATCCTCAATCTCGACACTCGCCACGGCAGGAGCTCCATACCCCTTTACATCTGTGGCAATGTTGACATCCATGACTACACCTCCTGGTTAAGGTTGTACCATTTAATGACCGGATCCTTCCGGACACGTAACGACAGTTTCAAGTAAAGCATAA
>JAOZSN010000085.1:0-844 GCA_029939635.1 Deltaproteobacteria bacterium | reverse complement strand
GTGAAACAAATAACTTGAAACTACTTTTTACAACGAACTACTAAAATATTTAGGCATCAAAGAACGCCCACCATATCCAGCTATGGCCTTCTTCCCTGTACGTAACTGGGCCAATTGCCCCCTCACCTCCTGACGGCGATCAGCAGCAAGGGCGGCCAACTTTTTTTCCTGGGCCAGGATGCGACCAATCTTCTTCTGCAGCTCCGCACCTAAAAGCATATCCTGCTGCACCATCTCATTTTGCCATACATCAGTGAGGCTCTGCTGCAGACGATCAAAGGCCCGAGCCCTCTGATCACAAAGCAGGGGCAGATCATCCAAATCACCTGCAACCATAAAGGCACCATGTTTCTCCTGCATCACGGCAAAATCGTGCACAGCAGTTTCCACTGCCAGAATAAGTTGCGTCCCTTGCAGCATTTCATTGTCCATAGCATAACACCTAATTAAATGGCAACAGACAAGCCCGGTGAAACAGGAGGCTTTCCTGGTGCTGAGGCCTGCGGGACCGCTGCTGACACAGCAGCTGCCTGACTTTGCCCTTGACCATGCAAATCAGACTCGTACTCCTGCATGGCTGTCTTCTCCCAGACATCTTTTAAACGCTCAATATATGTCTGAGCCTGAATCAAGATCTGCGTATCTTCTGAAAGAGAGACCTTAGGAAGCTCTGTCAAAATTGCCCCATACAAGCCCCGCAAAAAATTGGCTGCATCAGAGGCATCATCATCTTTGATGGAGGCGTTCAACTCTGTCACTAAGGCTATAACCTTACCAAGATTCTCACCACGTTCCTGGATATTTCCAGCCTCAATGGCCACCTTTGCCCCATCAAGATGCTGCT
>JAOZSN010000223.1 GCA_029939635.1 Deltaproteobacteria bacterium | reverse complement strand
AGCACTACACTGACACTGTAGGGGTCGGCGGTTCAATCCCGCCCGGGTCTACCATTTATATAAAGAAAACTTCGCGGCATTATGATGCTGGCGGAGTTTTCTAGTTCATGGCGTAAAGCATTTTTTAGGAATTATAATGGCTGAAATAGAAGTCTCCATAGCAGGTAAATCTGCCTCTTTTGCCTCAGGCGTTACCGCCTTTGATGCTGTAAAAGAGCTGTGCTCAAGCAAGCAACGCAAGAAAACCCTTGCTGTTCACGCTGGTGATCAACAGCTTGATCTGACCACTGTTTTGGAGGCTGATGTCGAACTCACCCCCATCATGGTTGGTTCAGCTGAAGGTCTTGATTTACTACGCCACTCTGGTGCCCATATCATGGCTCAGGCCGTTGTTGAGCTCTTTGGTAAGGATGTGCAGGTGGCCATTGGTCCTTCTACCGCTGATGGGTTCTATTATGATTTTGATCGTGACACACCATTTACACCAGATGATTTTGCTGCCATTGAAAAAAAGGTAAAGCAGATCGTTGGCCAGAATCTGCCTTTCAGTCGTCAGACAATGAGTCGCGATGAGGCCATTAGCTATTTCAAGGAGAAGGATCAGGTTTATAAGGTTGAGCTCATTGAAGATTTAGCTGAAGATGAGGTTTCCCTCTATAGCCAAGGATCCTTTGTAGACCTGTGTCGTGGACCTCATATTCCCCACACTGGTTTCATGCGTTCCTTTAAGATCATGCGTTTGGCTGGTGCTTATTGGCGTGGTGACGAGAAACGTCCCATGTTACAGCGTCTCTATGCCACTGCTTTTTTTGATCCCAAGGAACTTAAAAAATATCTCCATGTTCTCGAAGAGGCCAAGAAGCGTGATCATCGTAAACTAGGCCGCGAGCTAGAACTTTTTACTATTAATGATCAAGTTGGTCCAGGCCTGGCCCTGTGGTTGCCTAAGGGTGCCCTTGTTCGTAAGCTCATTGAAGATTATTGGCGCGAAGAACATTATAAGCATGGCTATGACCTGCTTTTTTCTCCCCATATTGCCAAGCGTGATATGTGGGCCACCAGTGGTCATCTCGACTTCTACTCCGAGGATATGTTCTCCTCCATGGACGTAGAGGGTGTTGAGTACCAGCTCAAGCCGATGAATTGCCCCTTTCATATCGGCATATATAAGTTCAAAAAACGCAGCTATCGTGATTTTCCTCTGCGCTGGTGTGAACTTGGTACTGTGTATCGTTACGAGCGTACCGGTGCCCTACAGGGCCTTATGCGCGTGCGTGGCTTTACTCAGGATGATGCCCATATCTTTGTCCTGCCGTCCCAGCTTGAGGAAGAGATCTTTAATATCCTTGATTTTAATCTCAAGGTTTTGGAGGCCTTTGGCTTTACAGAGTATGATATATTTCTTTCCACCCGCCCTGAAAAGTCGGTGGGTACTGATGATAATTGGGAACGTTCCACCAATGCCTTGAAGTTGGCTCTGGAGAAAAAAGGTCTTGCCTTTGAGGTTGATCCAGGTGAAGGTGTCTTCTACGGTCCCAAAATTGATATTAAGATTAAGGACGTATTAGGCCGCTCCTGGCAATGTTCAACCATTCAGGTTGATTTTAATCTCCCAGAGCGTTTTGCTATTACCTATACGGGCGATGATAATGCCGAGCATCAGCCCATTATGATTCACCGTGCCCTCATGGGTTCCTTAGAGCGTTTCTTTGGGGTGCTTATTGAGCATTATGCTGGTGCCTTCCCACTGTGGTTGGCTCCAGTACAGGTGAAGATATTGAACATTACCGATAACCAACTGGACTTTGCTGAAGTGGTCTACCAGCAACTACGTCAGGCAGGTATTCGTGTAGAAAAAGACATCCGCAACGAGAAGTTAAACTTCAAGATTCGCGAGGCACAGGTTGCTAAGGTACCTTTTATGGTCATCCTTGGAGATAAAGAGGTGGAGACCAATCAGGTCACCGTCCGCCTGCGGAGCGGCAAAAATTTAGACCCCATGCCAGTGGCACAACTTGCAGAACATATCCTCGTTGAGGCTTCTATCAGAGGATAGGCCACGTAGCAGTATCGGGCAGGGATGAAACCCACAATTTAAACTATAAGTGAGGTACAGGTATTAAAAGAAAGAAGAATGTGAAGAAAACTCGCGAGGTGCGGGCCAGAGTTAATGGCCGCATTAATGTGCCCGAGGTCAGGGTCATTGAGAGCGATGGCGAGCAGGTTGGTATTATATCAACTGCTGAAGCTATGAACAGGGCTGAGGATCAAGGGCTTGATCTTGTTGAGATCTCACCCACAGCCAAACCTCCTGTTTGTCGCATTATGGATTACGGCAAATATCGGTATGAACAGTCGAAAAAACAGGCAGAGGCCAAGAAGAAGCAGGCTACTGTTGAGGTAAAGGAGATAAAACTCCGTCCTAAGACTGAAAAGCATGATCTTGACTTTAAGATCCGCAATATTCGTAAATTTCTCGGCCAAAATAACAAGGTAAAGATCACCTTGCGATTTCGTGGACGTGAGATTGTTTACTGCGATACTATTGGTAGAGCTGTGCTTGATAAGATTGCCGATTCCCTTGAGGATGTGGCCGTTTTACAACAGGCTCCAACCATGGAAGGTCGCCAGATGGTTATGCTGGTTGCCCCTAAGGTCTAAGCTCGTCTTAGCGTAGTTTGTTTGTAAGCACAAGAAGCTTCAGGTTATCTTGAAAAACTAGATATTTGGGATCAGTTTTGATCCAGCGGATAGTCACCTTTTTTTTGCCGTTGGCAAATTAGGTTATATTTTACTTAAAACGTATTTACGGCTCTTTACGGTGCCCCAGATCAATGTTTATCACTGAACATTGATCTGGGGCATCCCTTGAGTCATATATAAGCATGAAGGAGTAGTTACAATGCCTAAAATGAAAACAAAAAGAGGCGCAGCTAAGCGCTTTAAGGCAAGTGGTACTGGCAAGGTTCGCCGTCATAAGGCATACACCAGCCATATTCTCACCAAGAAAAGCCCAAAGCGCAAAAGAAACTTGCGTAAGGCTGGCAATGTTGACGAGTCAAATGTTAAATCAATCAAGCAGATGCTGCCCTATATGTAATTGCGGTTTCAAGCTTTTTTGTTCAAATTTTGCTTTCAAGTTGTAGGCAGTTGTCATTATTGCCTGAGAGAATATAAGGAGTATTTATTATGCCTAGAGTTACACGTGGTTTTAAAGCACGCCGTAGAAGAAATAGAGTTCTTAAATTAGCCAAGGGTTATCGTGGTGGTCGTCATCGGTTATACCGTACTGCTACTGAGGCTGTTGATCGTGCTCTCTGTTACGCCTATCGTGATCGTCGTACACGTAAACGTGATTTTCGTCGTTTGTGGATTACC
>JAOZSN010000222.1:2002-3381 GCA_029939635.1 Deltaproteobacteria bacterium | reverse complement strand
GCGATAGATAGGGCGAAAGGAGCGCGTCACATTTTTGCATTGTTTTCCGAAAACGTGGCTGGGTTTCGAAAAGTTGTCGTCCCATATCAAGGTATTGAGAACCTTGACCGGAAAAGAGGAAGGCGATCTTTGGCTGAACAGAATTGGCACTAGGTTTGCTATTTTCTTGTTTCGCTGACAGGGCTAAAAGTTCTTTATGCAGATCTGTTGATGATGTCGCGGTAAGAGTGAGTCGGTGAGGGAAATGGGTACGTCCTGTGTTGGCTGTAAAACAAAGATCTTCAATGGGTGTTTGAGGAGATGTTTTGATAAATGCGATGTATTTTGTTACCAGATCTCGCAAGGCCTGGTTGTTTTTTGCCGAGAGACAGAGAATATGCAGAGGACGGGTTGCTGTTTGCTTGATTTCTGGAACAGGTGGTGCCTCTTCCACGATGATATGGGCATTTGTTCCCCCGACACCAAAGGAGTTTATGCCGGCTCTGCGAGGAAGATGTGCCGTTTTCCATTCGGTTAATTGTGTGTTGATATAAAATGGACTGTTGGCTAAATCAATTTTAGGGTTTGGCTTCTTAAAGTGTAAGTGGGGAACCAGCATCTTATGCTTGAGCATGAGAACTGTTTTGATGAGTCCTATAACGCCGGCGGCCTGGGTGGGGTGACCTATATTTGTTTTCACAGAGCCTAAGGCGCAATAGCCTTTTTTAGCTGTAGTAGCACGAAAAGCCTGTGTCAGAGCAGATGCTTCAACAACATCACCATGGGCGGTCGCGGTTCCATGTGCTTCTATATATGAGATTGATTCCGACGTTAGTTTGGAGCTAGTAAGTGCTTTGGTGATGACCTTGATCTGGCCATCCATACTGGGTGCGGTGAATGCCGCTTTTGCTGCTTCTCCGTCATTGTTAATAGCAGAACCTTTGATAACCGCATGAATACAGTCGCCATCGGCTAAGGCCTTGTTGAGACGTTTTAAGGCCACTAGGCCAGCCCCGCTGCTAAAGATAGTTCCTTTCCCTTGTGCATCAAAAGACCGTGTATGGCCGTCAGGAGAAAAAATTAACCCTTCACTATAGAGGTAGCCAGCTTTTTGCGGAAGTTTGAGGTAGACATTTTTAGTTAGAATGATATCACATTTTTTGTTGAGAAGGTTTTGGCAGGCCATATGGACGGCGACAAGTGAAGTCGAGCAAGCGGTCTGCATTGTGATTGCCTGCCCTCGCAAGTTTAACTTGTAGGCAATGCGGGTGGCTAACGTATCTTTGTCATTATCAAGAACTCTGCGCCAATTTGTTGCCAGTGAGCCTGATTCCTTATGGAAGCCAACCATATCCGGGCGGGGTAAATTGCCCATGAGGTATTCACTAAGGCGTGAGCCT
>JAOZSN010000222.1:0-1992 GCA_029939635.1 Deltaproteobacteria bacterium | reverse complement strand
ATGGTGCTTGTTGATGAACTCGAAGAGTATCCGGCATGTTCGAGGGTTTCCCAGGCACATTCCAGCAATAGTCGATGTTGGGGGTCAAGGCATTCAGCTTCACGCGCTGTCATCTTGAAGAAGTCAGGGTCAAATGAGCTGATATCGTTGAGAATTGCCCCGGCTTTAACATAATGGGGGTTACGCATGATTGCAGGATCTACACCAGACTCCTGCAACTCCTGATCTGAAAAGCAGGTAACAGATTCAATACCCTTTTGGAGATTATGCCAAAATTCATCAATATTCTGGGCACCGGGGAAACGACCAGACATGCCTATGATAGCGATGGCGTTCTTGTTTTTATCCGGCATGGTTTCTGACGCTTTCACTAGAGGCTACCTTGTCCTCGAACAAAATATCTAATTATTCAAGATACCCTAGAGAAGAAGTTTGGGGTGATTTCTGTAATGTTTTTGCTTAATGCACATGGTTTACTTCTTGTACGTATATAGGTGTTTTGTTGTTTTGGCAATATTTTTGGACATAGAGGTGGCCTGACTTCTTTAGTTTCAGAAGGATGGAGGTGTTGCTGCCCAGATGATTTACGCCATTGCCAGACATGACAGGGGTGGCTGTCTTTTTGCTTATTGCTTGGAAAGGTCTAACCCAAAAAGCCGAATGCTAGAGGTTCGCATTCGGCTTTTTTACAGGATGTGGAACAGTTTATTTTGTTTTTGTCCGCATGGTTGTGATGGTGGCTACGACCCGGCGATTATCCTGGCGGCCAGCTTCGGTGTCGTTGGTTGCGATGGCTGAGGTTTCGCCAAAGCCTTTGGCTTGGAGACGTTCAGGGGCAATGGAAAAATTGTCGATGAAGTATTGGCGTACGCTTTCAGCCCGTTGTTGGGAGAGTTGCTGGTTATACTCTTCACTTCCGGTACTATCGGTGTGGCCTTCAATGATGGCTGTGGCATTGGGGAAGGTTGTTAAGAAATCGGCAACTTTACGGCAGTGGGCATCGTAGTTTGCCTTAACATTAGCCTTGTCGTGATCAAATTTTACTCTGAGATCCACGCTGATCTCTTCTGTTATGGGGCAGCCCTGGGCATCAACCATGAGATTGGTCGGGGTATCTGGGCATTGATCAAGGTTGTCCAGTATGCCGTCGCCATCACTATCCAGAACAATTGGTGCAGGGGCAACAGGAGTCAGTTTTTGAATCGGTTCTGGTGCAGGTTGCACTGATTGGTTAAAGTTGTAGGTGAGGCCGACAAGGGCTGCCAAGTTACTTACATGATCATCAAAAGAGATCATATGGCGAATATCGCCGCGTAGATCCAGGTTTTCTGTGAGTGCATATTTCAGGCCTGCACCATAGTTGACCTGGACAGAACTGTCATTGCCTTCAGGGGTATCATGCACACTGATTCCCCCGACACCTGCGGCAATAAAGGGAACCAGCCTGTTGTCTGGAGAAAAATGGTACAGCAGGTCCACATGGTAGAGCCAGCCGTCAATGTCTTTATTGTTGCTGGAGAAATCTGTTTCAGTATCTATATATTGGATGACGAGTTCGGCAGCTAGCTCCCGTGTGAAAAAATATCCAGGGGCAAGGCCAAACATGATGTTGTCGTCAAGGTCTTGATTTCCTTCAAAGAAATAGCCACCAATCTGAGGAGTGAAGGTAAATGTTCCCGGCTCAGGAGTGGCTGCAAGGGAGAGGGCTGGCAGTATTGTTAAGCCGGTAAGTGCAAGTGATGTAAGAAGATATTTTTTCATGTCGATCCCTTCTAGGGGTTATGGCAACATTGAAGCATGCGCCTCTGTTGAAATTCTTGGTGCTAATAGTAATTTGTACTATTAGCACTAGAGGCTTCTTTGTACAAGTTTTTTAGAATTTTTCAGGTTATGGCTCCCTGCCTGACTTAAAGACAGCGGTTTTACTTTTTGGGAGCTTCCAGAGTTTTGGCCTGTGGCGCACTCTTTATTTCCAGAAGTTCAACTTCGAAA
>JAOZSN010000084.1:12002-12724 GCA_029939635.1 Deltaproteobacteria bacterium | reverse complement strand
TTACGCGAGTGGATCTGCAGGTAATTGATACCTTATGTGACTATCTAGGGTGTGAAGTTGCTGACTTGCTGGAACGCCAAACAGGAAATGGGGAAAAAGAAGAGTAATGTGCCAGATGTAGGCTATAGGTCAAGTTGGGAAAGACACCGGGAAGTTATCTCTGTCCCCAAAAATAATCTTGGCACAATTTGGGCACAGATTCGGCACAGAGCGATTTTCGAGCATAAAAAAAGGAGCTAGAAATTAATCTAACCCCTTGAAATATCGATGGTACGCCCAGCAGGATTCGAACCTGCGGCCTACGGCTTAGAAGGCCGTTGCTCTATCCAGCTGAGCTATGGGCGCATATTTATTCCGATTCTATACCGCAGTTGATCAGGGAGGACAAGATGATTTTTTTACACCCAGGCCCTAAAACAGTCTACTGATCAATAATGACGCGATTACGCCCCTCTTCCTTGGCCTGGTAGAGGAGTTCATCTGCCCTTTTTACCATATCCTCCAAGGAACCATCAAGGGTTGAGGTTACTCCCAGCGAGATGGTGACACTCAAACTCTGCCCATCGTCAATATTCACCTGCAAGGCCTCTATCTGGCGGCGGATATCCTCAAAAACAGCCACAGCCTGGCCTGGCCCCTTATTGGTGGTGAGGATGCAAAACTCCTCACCGCCGAGCCGAGCCACCAGATCTGTTTCCCGCATCCGCTTGTTCATAAGATCT
>JAOZSN010000084.1:0-11992 GCA_029939635.1 Deltaproteobacteria bacterium | reverse complement strand
AAGATCTGCCACGGCCACCAAGACCAGATCACCAGCCTCGTGGCCGTGCTTATCATTCACCTTCTTGAAAAAGTCTATATCAATCATAGCGCAGGAGAGGTTGACAATGTCACGTTCAGCGCTGGCAAAGAGCTTAGCACCAACATCAAAAAAATAGCGGCGATTATACAATCCGGTGAGAAAGTCGCGGATGGCGGCTTCCCTGATCTGCTTGAGATGATCAATATAATCAATATTCTGGTTAACACGGCAGTAAAATTCTTCGGTAAGAAAACTCTGCTTTATAATAAAATCATTGGCACCACTCTTCATAAAAGTGGCGGCCATCACCCCTTTACCTTGGCCAGACATACCGATAATAGCAAGATCCTCTGTGCCAAACTGACGACGCAGAATGGCGGTCAATTCCACTCCGTTCATCTCCGGCATATTATAATCCACTACAACTAATTTAATAGTTGGATGAGACTTAAATTCATCCAAGGCCTCCTGGCCGTTGGCAGCCATGTGTATCTGATAGCCATGCACCTTGAGAAGGCCAGCTATAATCTGCCGGAAGACTGCAGAATCATCCACCACCAGGACATGGGTCTCAGTGTTCCGCTCTAGTCGTCTAACCAACTCTGCAATATAGCCCAAAGAGCCAGCATTCTCCTTGAGGACATAATCCACCACCTTATTGGCCCATACTGCCTTGCGCACCTCTTCATTGACACTGGCAGTAAAGACAATGGCCGGCACACCCTTTTTAACCACCAGGGGAATCACCTCACCGTTTGGTGCATCTGGCAGGTTATAATCCAAAATAGCGGCAGAAAAGCCATGGGACTGATCGAGAAGTTCAGTAGTCTCAGCCAAACTCTTGGCCCAGACCACACTAAACCCATACTCCTCCTGCAGCGTACGTAGAACCATCTCGCCAAAAAAGGAGGAATCCTCAACCAGTAAAATTTTCAGCATCTGCTCCCCCATTCATGGCTTCCCACATTAACGGCACCACCTTTTTTCATGCAAGATAGCCCTTATCATACGTTGGGCCGACTAAAACTGTATTCTACACCAAAAATATGGCAAAATGGTACTGAAACCATGAAAAACTGACAGAGGGTTCAAAAATAATGATCTGGTACGACAACTATAACATCGGTGTTGAACAGGTGGACAAGCAGCATCGTCAGCTGGCCAAGACAATCAAAAAATTACAAAAATCACTCACCCAGGGCCGCTTTACCCCTGAGACAGGAGAGACATTAAAGTTCCTCGTTGACTACACCAAGCACCACTTTGCCGAGGAAGAGGCACTCATGGAGGATATCGGCTATGAGGAGATTGATCACCACCGTAAACTCCACAAAAAGCTTGTTAATCAGGTGGTTGAAATTCTCCTGAACCTTAAGAAAGGTAAACAAATTGACGCCTATGAACTCATTGACTTCCTCACAGAATGGCTCACCAACCACATCGTGCACGAAGACAAAAAGATTGGCAAGGCCATTGAACGCCAAGGTTACAAACCTGGCTGAAAGCAAGCCAGATCAGCTTCTTGTCACCATTGTCAGCGCATCCTCCGGGCAGACATTACGGCATAAACCACAACCATAACACTGCTCTCCATTGACCAAGGCTTTATCCTCCCCCCTCACGGAACGACTACTAATGGCCTGAAACTGACAGGCATCAGCGCAGCTCCCACAGCCTGTGCAGAGGTTCTCATCCACGCGAGCCATCTGCTCACCACGAAACATAGATTGCACATCAATGGCCAGGGTGCGCAGACCCAGGCAATCACCAGGCTGGCAATTGCAGATAGCGCCGATAAAAGGTGTCATCATGGTCCATATAGTGTGGACAGCACCATCCTTTTCCACATTCTCCATCTGGGCGATGGCCTCATCTGGGCTAACCCGTTCTAAGCCTTCATCTTGAGCCAGACCAAAATAGGACATGTCCAGGCCCTCGAACCAGACCTCTGGGGTATAGCTCACGCTATAACAACAGCGATTCTCTTTTTTCTGGGCAGCCCAGCGACAGGCACAGGGCAAACGCACAATAGTGGCAGCCTTGCCAATAATCTCCCGAATATCCTCAATGGTTACCACCTGACCAAAATGCTCCTCCTTGGCCAGGGCCTCCATCTTTTCCACCAGGCGCTTGGGCAGAGCTTTTTTCTTATGATAGATTGTCTCCAGCCTTCCTAGAGAAACAATACCGGACTCGATGGTGGAGTTAAAAAAACCATTGATATAGTCACGTCGGCGCAGATCTGCCATGAGATCATTGCCATAATTTTTGGCATTTTTGAACCACACCTGCCCATCACCATGCTTAGTACAAAACTCACACATAATCTACTCCTGACTAACAAAAGGTAAAGAAATCCTTTAAATAGAAATACGTCTCGCGTACCATACCATAGAGTATACTGTTTTTTCATCCCCATTTGACTGCGGCGAATGTCAAGGAAGTTGTCGCTTTTTCATGCGCTATCCTTTCTACATCACCATCGGTGTCCTCTTTGTCTCGGTCACTCTGCTCTTCGCTATCACCATGAGCCGGTATAATTATCAAAAAACATTGGTATATCCTGGGAAACAAAAAACCTGAGCCAGGCCCTACAGATCATGAGCTACATGGCCAAGGATTAGCACATTGATTCAGAGCTTTTTAATCTTTTTCTGGAAAGTAGGGTGCATGAGCAGTATGCTGCACAGTATCTCTCCAAAAATCAACGAGATCAGGTTAAAATCAGTACATTGCTGCAATAGAATAGAGGGAACAGTGACAAAGCTAAGGGGCATTAATGGCACACAGCACAGGAGCGACTATCTGCCGGGCTGGAAAAAGAAATGATTGAACCTATGCCTGTGAACATAATCCTGCCACTGCTATACACCATCAGTGGAATTTGCCTCTTTGCCAGCTTAAATGCCATTTTTGTCTGGCATCGCCAGACCCAGCAGACCCTGCATCTTCTTTTTGGTGTGCTAGCCACCCTGGCCACCCTCTGCATTATTCTCACAGCCCAGTCGTATCAGTCAACAAGTAGCCTTGAGCTCATCTTCTGGGTCAAGTTGAAGATATTTGTCGTCACCCTCCTGCTAGGATTATACTCCTGGTTCATCATGCTTTTTACTAATGTGCACCGCCCCCGGGTGCTCACCATGATTGGCAGCAGTTGCATTGTCCTGATCATCATCAACTTCAGCCGTCCCCTCCCCCTGCTCGTCTCCACCCTGCACGGTGTCAATGTCCAGACCCTGCCCTGGGGAGAACAAATCACTATTATCCATGGACAGACTGGCATCTTTGGCCTCTGTTTTGGCCTGCTGGTGGCCCTCATCTTTGCCCTGCCCATCCCAACCTTACTCAGTCAGCAGTACAAGACCGAAAAACGACGTGAACACATAGCACTCTTGGCCTGTGGCCTACTCTTCACGGCCACTGGTATCCATGATATCCTCTTGGAAACCGGACTCATTAACTCAATATTCCTCACCGAGTTTGGCTTTGTCATTGTCTTCATGGTCATGTCCTACTCCCTCTCCAACCAACTTCGAGAGGCTCTGGATCAAAAAAATGCCGCCTTAGATCAAGCCAACCACACCCTTGAGCTGCAGGTTAACGAGCGGACAAATTCCTTGGCCGCCACCATTGCCAAATTGCAACAGGCCAAAGAAGAGGCAGAGGCAGCCAATATGGCCAAGGATAAGTTCCTGGCCCGCATGTCCCATGAAATTCGCACCCCCATGAATGGCATCCTGGGTATGGCTGGCTTTCTTAACAACTCCAACCCATCCCATCAGTTACAAAATTTTCTGCAAACCATCATGACCTCAGCCAACCGGCTGCTCACCGTTATTAATGATATTCTTGATTTTTCTAGCCTGGGGGCCAATAAACTAAAAATCGATAACCGTACCTTTCACCTGCCCTCATCCATGCAAAAGACCATGGCCATCCTAGAGATGAGTGCCCAACGCAAAGGCATCTCCCTGGCCCTGAAGCTGGATCCCACCTTGCCAGCCCACCTCAAGGGTGACCCCCACCGCTTAAGCCAAGTCCTTATCAATCTAACCACCAACGCCATTAAATTTACTCCCGAGGGCGGGGTAATCATTACAATTACAGGAGATAAAGCGAGCACCAAGACCAGCCTGGTAACCATTCATTTTGAGGTACAGGACTCTGGCCCTGGTATCCCACCCCATAAACGGCGAGAAATATTCAAACCATTTACCCAGATTGATGCCTCCCATACCCGCAAGCATGGCGGCACAGGCCTGGGGCTGGCAATATCCCGAGAGCTGGTGAACCTCATGGGTGGCACCTTAAATCTGGCTGACGATGAACGAGCCGGAGCCGCTTTTATCTTTGATCTCCGCTTTAGCCAGCCAAGCAAGGAAGAAATTGAATCATTTACAGCCAAACACAGTGAGCCAGACAAAATATCCCATACTGTGCTGGCTGGACACAGCATCCTACTGGTGGAGGATGAAGAGATTAATCGCAGCTTGGTCACCACCCTTTTAGAAGAGTTAGAGATGCAGGTTACAGCGGTGAAAAATGGCCAGGAAGCGGTGGACACCTTTACATCAGGTCGTTTTGATGTGATCCTCATGGATATTGAGATGCCGGTACGAGATGGTTTTTCTGCCACCTCACTCATCAGAGAGGCCGAAAAGAAAAGCCCTTTTCGGGTAATAATTATTGCCACCACAGCCCATGCCATGGCAGGATTCCGCCAAAAATGTCTTGATGCTGATATGGATGACTATCTCACCAAACCATTCAAACCATCTGAACTTGCCGATGCCGTCAGCAGGGCTCTTGTTTTGAGTCAGAATATGATTCCAGGGAATGAGGGATAAAAATGCTGCCTGAACTCATTTTGCCATACCATCCCCCCCATATCATCCTGGCTCTACTCTATGGGGCCTGCGGTATCAGCATCTTCACATTTTTAAACTCTCTCTTTGTCTGGTATAAACAGACAAAGGAAAATATCCACCTCTGCTTTGCCCTCACCACCATTTCAGCCTTAAGCTATACCTTCCTCGCCATTCAGGCCTATCAAGCTACTAATGTGGCAGATATGATCTTCTGGGTAAAGATGAAGCTCTTTGTCCTCATCATTTTTGAGGCCATCTTTGCCTGGCTCATCATGCTCTTTACCAATAATATGCGCCCCAGGTTAATGAACGGCCTGCTCATGGCCTGCGCTATCTTCTTTCTCATTAATATTGTCCACCCCTACCCCTTCCTCACCGGCACCCTCTATGGCATTAGCAGCCATACCCTGCCCTGGGGCGAAGTAGTTCACACCATCCATGGCCGAATCGGCCTGTATGGCGTGTTGTGGATCGGTCTCATAGGAGTTGTTCTTACCCTCCCTGTCCATGCCCTGTGGAACATAAAACACCACACCCAAAAACGCCGTGAGATCAATGCCTTAGTCTTCTGCTGTGGCGTATTCTCACTCACCGCCACAAATGATATTTTAGTGGAAAATGGTCTGGACAATATCTTCCTCTCCGAGTTTGGCTTTATCATCGTCACTCTCACCATGGCCTATTACCTCTCCAACCAATTAGGGGATGCCCTGCGCCAAAGAAGTGAGGCCTTGGGCCGTACTAATCTGCAGCTAGAAAAAGAGGTAACCAGACGAACAGAATCTCTTTCCGATTCCATTCGTGACCTTGAAGAGGCCAGAGATACGGCCCAAAAGGCAACTCTAGCCAAAACATATTTCTTGGCTAATATGTCCCATGAAATCAGAACACCGATGAACGGCATTATCGGTATGACAGACCTGGCCATGCAGCACGCCAATGCCAGCCAACAAAAATACCTTACGACCATCCAGATCTCAGCCCACAGGCTGCTTGATGTAATTAATAATATCCTCGACTTTGCAAAAATCGGCTCAGAAAAACTGGAGATTGAGCAACACCCATTCATCCTGGCCAAGACCATCCAAGACACCCTGGCCCCCCTGCAAACCGAGGCACACTTAAAGGGCCTTGACCTTCAAATTGACATTTCTCCTGCCCTGCCAAAGACAGTGGTGGGCGACTCCCACCGCCTCTGTCAGGTTATCAGCCATCTGGTGGCTAATGGTATCAAATTTACCCAACAGGGCGGGATTAGCATTTTTATCAGCCAGGGTAAGGCCACAGGCACAGGGGCCATTTCCCTTGATTTTGAGGTGCAGGATAGCGGCCCGGGCATCCCCCAAGACAAACAACAAGAGATCTTCCATCCCTTTACCCTCAATGACACCTCATATACCCGTAAACACATCGGCACTGGCTTAGGGCTGGCCATTTCCCGCGAGCTGGTCAGCCTTATGGGCGGTGAATTACGGTTGCGAGAAGGTCAACAAACTGGTACAGCCTTTCTCTTTTCTCTCCCCTTCACCCTTGAAACAGAACAAAAATCCAGCCCATCCGTGCCACGTTTTAACGCTCCACAAAACCCTTCAATCAGCATAGCAGGTAGCCGTATATTGCTGGTGGAGGATGAGGAAATTAACCGCATGCTGGCCGAAGCCCTGCTGGAACAAGAGGGATTAGAGGTACGCTGTGCAGAACATGGCTTGGCAGCCGTGGAGATGTATGAGCCAGATGAATTTGATCTGGTTCTCATGGATATCCAAATGCCAGTGATGGATGGGTTTTCTGCCACGGCCTTAATCAGAGTAAAAGAACCGCAAGGAACACATATTCCCATCATCGCCACCACTGCCCATGCCATGTCCGGCTACCGTGAACGCTGCCTAGCGGCCGGCATGGATGATTATTTGACCAAACCGTTTAAAGACAGAGAGTTGGCAGATATGATTACCAAGTGGCTGCATAAAATCCCAGTATAGAAGTTTTTATGAAAACATATGAATATGACGTGGTAGTAATTGGTGCCGGCCATGCCGGCTGCGAGGCAGCCCTAGCCGCAGCACGTATGGGCTGCAAAACCGCCTGCATTGTCCTTAATGTTGATGGCATCGGTGCCATGAGCTGCAACCCCGCTATTGGCGGCCTGGCCAAGGGACATCTGGTCAAAGAGATTGATGCCTTGGGTGGCGAGATGGCCAAGAATATTGACGCCACGGGCATCCAGTTTCGGCGCCTCAATACCAGCAAGGGTCCTGCAGTATGGTCATCACGGGCCCAGGCCGATCGACTGCTCTATCGCCTCCGCATGAAATCAGTGCTGGAGAATCAACAGAACCTTGATATTCGTCAAAGTGCGGTGGATCGTTTGCTGGTGGAGAAGGGCCGTATCTGTGGTGTGGTCACCTCCCTGGAGGAAGAGATCAGCTGCCAAACCGTGATCATTGTTACCGGCACCTTCCTCAACGGTCTCATCCATATCGGTCTGAAAAATTTCCCAGCCGGTCGCATGGGAGATGCACCCTCTCGCTCCCTCCCCCAAAATTTACGCGACCTGGGCTTTCGCATGGGTCGCATGAAGACCGGCACTACCCCACGTCTCGATGCCAACAGTATTGACTATACTGAGCTTGAGGCCCAATACAGTGATACCCCGCCCAACCTCTTTTCCTTTTCCTCAACAGGCGAACCTGCCTTAGAGCAGCGCCCCTGCCACATCACCTACACCAACGCCACCACCCATGAAATAATCAGGGCCGGCACTGACCGCTCTCCCATGTATACCGGCATTATTGAGGGAATTGGTGCACGCTACTGTCCCTCCATTGAAGACAAAATCATGCGCTTCCCAGAAAAGGATCGCCACCAGATCTTCTTAGAGCCTGAAGGGCTGGATACAGTGGAAATTTACCCTAATGGAGTCCCCACCAGCTTACCGGCAGATGTGCAAATTGCCATGCTGCGTTCCATCAAGGGCTTGGAAAATGTCAAAATAATCCGGCCAGGCTATGCCATTGAGTATGATTTTGTCGAACCAACCCAACTTACCGCCTCTTTGGAGACAAAAAAAATTAAGGGCCTCTTCCTGGCTGGTCAAATCAACGGTACCTCTGGCTACGAGGAGGCTGCTGCCCAAGGGCTCATGGCTGGCATCAATGCTGTTCACTATTGCCGGGCAGAAAAACCCCTTATTCTGGATCGCTCTCAGGCCTATATCGGCGTACTCATAGATGATCTTATCACCCTGGGCACCAAGGAACCATATCGCCTCTTCACCTCACGGGCAGAATACAGGCTTTTATTGCGCGAGGATAATGCTGACCTGCGTCTCACAGAGATCGGCAGAGAGGTAGGCCTGGTGGATGAAGAAAGTTTTAACCGCTTCGGCATCAAAAAACAGGCCATCGAAGCAGCCCTGGATTTTCTAAACTCCACCAAGGTCAAACCCACCAAGGAGACCAACCAACGCCTGACCAACCATGGTCTGGCTCCCTTAAAGCAGATGGTCAGCCTGGCAGACCTGCTGCGCAGACCAGAGATAACCCTGAAAAACCTGGCGCAGTTAAGTGGCATAGAGCTTACCATCAGCCCCGCTGTGCTGATTGAAGTGCAACTCACGGTAAAGTATGAGGGTTATATCAGAAGGCAGGAAGAGCAAGTAGCTCGCTTTAAGAAAATGGAAAACGTGGAACTAGGGGCCGATATCGACTACACACAACTGGCAGGGCTATCAAACGAGGCCAAAGAAAAACTCAACGCCATTCAGCCCCGCTCCTTAGGCCATGCCTCACGCATCTCAGGCATAACCCCAGCAGCGATTTCAGTATTACAGGTATTTTTGAAAAAAGAAGGGAAGATTTAAAAGACAGTTGCTGGTTATCAGTTGTACGGTAGTACAATTATTTGACGAGTCCGCAACTGGCAACTGCATTTTAACTGCTAATCACGCTACTCCAACCAGCCAAAATCTTGTCCTTGTCTGCCCGCATCTTCAGGGCAATCTCCTTCACTGCAACACCATCCAAACCAAGAATTTTAGGCACAATAATCTTTGGTGTTCCAGAGATACCCTTCCAGCCAATCTCTAACTGCATGGCAATGGCATCGGCCAGGTTGATAGCTGAAGCAGCTTTGGCATGGGCTCCAGCGCTCTGGGGCGAATGGTGATAGCGGATGACGTGCACCATAAAATCACCCAACTTCCAGCGAAAAGCCAGATAGGCACCGATCTCAGCATGACTTAAGCCATAGCGTTCCTCTGATTGCTGCAGGGTAGTCTGCTCATTGACCCCGTTTAACACGTCACGCAACTCGTCAGGGAAATAGAGACAAAAAAGCATACGCCCTAAATCATGGAGCATACCGGCAGTGAAGAGTTCTTCACCATCCAGGCCGTCTACCCGCTCGGCAATCATCTTGGCACAGGTAGCCACGCCGATGGAGTGCATCCATAGTTCGATAGTGTCAAACTCGGAAAAGCCAAGATCATCACAAAACATGCCGGAGAGTGACAGACCAATGACCACATTACGCACCTCATCAAGGCCCAAGGTGACAATGGCGCGGGCCAGACTGGAAATTTCCACTCCACCACCATAGACCGGAGAATTTGCCAGTTTTAACACCTGAGCAGTCAACACAGGGTCATCCTTAATTATTTTCTCCAGGGTCGAGGCCGAAGTGGCAATGGCATCAAGGCTGGAAAGCACCTGCTGCATGGTATGAGGAATGGTAGGAAGGTCTTCTATTGCATTTAAACGATCAACGAGGGAGGCCATAGTAATTTAGCTAACAGGGTAGAGGTTGACGATTGATGCACAACTCATTTTTTTATTACGGAATATCTAGTTTAACACGTCATGCTTTGCAGTAATAATGATTTTTAAAATTCTTCCACAAAGACATCTCAGTCCATGAATCATTAGGCATCCACATATAAAGTTCTAAGACCTCCCCCCCCCTTTAGTGGGTTAGCCTTTGACATACCTCTCAAGGCCATGCTATATTCCGCAAATTAACCATAAACCCTATCCAGCAAGGATTTACCATGGAAACTTCTCGTTCAGCATCACTCTTTACTGAAGCACAAAAATATATCCCCGGCGGCGTCAACAGTCCTGTGCGGGCATGTAAATCTGTGGGCTGTGACCCACGTTTCATTGAACGGGCACTTGGCTCCAAGATATATGATGCTGATGGCAATGAATATATTGACTTTGTCTGCTCCTGGGGACCAATGATCCTGGGCCATAACCACCCATCCGTGGTGGAGGCTATCCAAAAGGCCTTGGTCAATGGTACTAGCTTTGGAGCACCATCAGCATTGGAAGTAGAGCTGGCTAAAATGGTCTGTGATGCTCTCCCATCCGTAGAAATGGCTCGATTTGTAAGCTCTGGCACAGAAGCCACCATGAGTGCCGTTCGTCTGGCTCGGGGCTATACCGGTCGTAAGGCCGTGGTTAAATTTGACGGCTGTTATCATGGCCATGCCGACTCCTTCCTGGTCAAAGCAGGTTCAGGTGTCATTACCCTGGGCATCCCAGGCAGCCCTGGCGTACCTGACGACATTGTCAAAAACACCATCTCTATCCCATATAACAATCTAGAATCACTTGAAAAAACACTCCGTGACCAAAGTTTAGATATTGCCTGTGTTATCATGGAACCTGTAGCAGGAAATATGGGAGTGGTACTCCCTGAGCCATCATTCATTGCCAAGGTACGGGAGCTCACCACAGAACTAGGTATCGTCCTTATTTTTGACGAGGTAATCACTGGTTTCAGGGTAAGCTATGGCGGTGCCCAGGCCAAGTTCAATATCATGCCTGACCTCACCTGTCTCGGCAAGATAATCGGTGGTGGTCTGCCTGTGGGTGCCTATGGTGGCAAAAAAGAGATCATGGAACAGATATCCCCCGCTGGCCCGGTCTACCAGGCTGGCACCCTCTCAGGTAACCCCCTGGCCATGGCTGCGGGTATCGCCACCCTCAAGGAGCTTCAAAAAGAAGGCTTCTATGAGGCCCTAGAGAGCAAGGCAGCAAAATTTGCCAGTGATCTGCAAGGCTTAGCAACCAAGTATCTGGAGCAGGCCACCCTCAACCGGCAAGGGTCAGTTATGACCACCTTTTTTGCCAAAGGCCCCATCACTGACTTTGAGACTGCCATGACAGCAGATACCGAGACATACGGTAAATATTACCGTCTCATGTTGGATCAGGGTATCTATCTGGCACCATCCCAGTTTGAGGGCGCTTTTATCTCAGCTGCCCACTCGGAGGAGGATTTGAGCCAGGCCTTGGAGAAAACTGAATGGGCATTCAAAAAATTATAGTTCAAGGCTCAAAGCCGTTGACTTTAGAATATTTGTATGCTAATTCCTTCAATCTAATTAACTTCAGGATTTCCTTATATTGGTAGTGCTACCTATGTCCAATAATCGTAAAGAAGCTCTGAAGTTATTGACCGACTTTAGCACCCTTGGCTTTACCGTGGCTGGGTGTGTTGTTATTGGTCTGGCAATTGGCCGTTTTTTGGATCATCGGGTTTTTGATGATCGGACATCGCCTTGGTTCACCATGATATTTTTAGCCCTTGGTATTGTCGCTGGCTTTAAGAATATTTATGCAATGAGCAAAAGGAAGGATTTATAAAAGATGGATCACACCAGCAACCTTACCCATGAAATGGACTTCCCCCTGCACAGGATGGAAATATCCAGCTGGCTGGTGCTTATCACCACCACCATTGGTACTTGGTTTGTGCTGGACAATATCTATCTAGCCTTCAGTATCCTTTTAGGCGGTCTTATTGCTAACACCAGTTATTTTTTTATGAAGCGGGATCTGGTTACCTTTTTACAAGGAGCCTTGCAGGGAGACGGCAAGGAGAAAGTTGCCAAGGCTAAATACTATCTTAAGTATTATATCCGTCTGGCAGCATTAGCCCTGGTTCTGTACGTCATTATTAGAAATCAATTTGCTCAGCCCATAGCGCTGATTGTGGGTCTATCAACGGTGGTTATCAGTATTTTTTTCACCGTTGCCAGTGTGGCAAAACAATATTTTTCAGCAGCTGAGTAAGCATAGGAGAGAGAAATGGAACAT